>CAMVHR010000024.1 GCA_947167345.1 uncultured Treponema sp. | reverse complement strand
ATGTCAAGGAAGATTCTGGCTTTAAGAAATGAATGAAAAATAGATAAAAAATAGATTTTTACAAGGAGGAATTTTTAATTTGAAAAATATGATTTGCTATGTATACAGACTTTTTCTCAAACCGATCAGATTGTCTTTTCAAAGCAGAAAGGCATTCTTGGCCGAGCTTGAAAAATTTTCTATGGGCAAAAAGTTGTTTTACAGAATAAAGAATGAGCATGACTGTGTTTTTGTTCTTCCTTACACTTCGTTAGGTGATGCATACATTGTAAGCTTGTTTCTTGCAGAAAAGTCTTTCTGCAAATCCGATTACGTACTTTGTGTTGCATCTGAAAAATGTGCTTTTATTGCCCAGTCTTTCGGCATAAAAAATACAGAGTGTTTAACTGTAGAAGACCTTGATGCGCTGAAAAAATACATTCTTGTTAGTTGGGAAGATGAATCAAAAAGAATTCTTCATTTCCATTACTGCCGTACAAGCCTTATGGATAAAATTGTAAACCTCTATGGTTTTAATTTTATGCAGTGCTATAAGAATTTTATCTTTAAGTCAGATATTACAGACCCTTCAATAGGCGTTGAGGATTTTCCTGCCCAAAAAACTACCTTTGGTGATGGCTCTGTAATAATTGCTCCGTATGCAAAATCACTAAAGATTCTTCCAATTTCTTTTTGGACTGCATTAGTCGCAAGACTTAAGAAAATCGGGTTCTGTGACATATTCACAAATGTTTCTGACACTTCTGAAATTCCTGTTCCTGGAACAAAACAGTGCTGTCTGCCGTTGAATGATATATGTCAGGTCATGAACGGCATAAGTCTGTTTTTTAGTATACGTAGCGGACTGTGCGACTTTATAAGCAGGACCGAATGTAAAAAATACATCTTTTACCCGAAAGTTGACGTCATGTTTGAAAGTAAGGCTTTTTATACGTTGTCTCAGCTTCCAGGTGCAAGAAACTTTTATGAGTATGAGATAGGAATGGATGAGTCTTGTTATGAGGATGTCTTGAATGATGTGTTTGCAGAAATCGCTTGCAGGGGAGCAGAATGATTATGTTTGTTAGTGAAATTTCTCTTAGGGATGCTGATGCATACTTTAAGAAAAAGTTTGGCAGATGGATTCATCGACTGCACAGATACATTCTGTTTGCAGAAAGAGTGAATTTTAATGATGAAATGGATTTTTACAATCTTGTCATTGATTTTTGCAAGGACAGGAATATTCGTTGTGCGGCATTGAGCATAAGGGATTTTACGGCTCGCTCATTTTCCCGTGAAGGAATTCGTATTGTGCCTGTTCGTGTTGAAAGTGAAATGTTTGACATGCTTAAGGCTCTGTATGTTCTTTATGAGCCTTGTAAAAATTTTAAAATCATAAGCAGGAATCTTTCTGGAAGGTTTGTTCCGGAAGATTTTTCTTTTATAGATTTAGCAAAGATGGAGTTAAAATGAATAAGTTACAGGAATTGTACTCATACAGACAGATGATTTTTGGATTGGTGCACAGAGAACTTCGTGGAAGATATAAAGGTTCCGTGCTTGGCTTTTTCTGGACATTTTTGAATCCGTTACTACAGCTCTGTGTTTATACGGTCGTATTCAATTACATATTTACTTCTGGGCTGGAGTATTATTACATCTTTCTTTTTGTAGGGCTTGTGCCGTGGATATTCTTTAGTACATGTCTTTCTGTAGGATGCAACTGCATACTCATGTCGAGTCACATGGTTACTAAAATATATTTTCCACGCGAAGTTCTTCCTGTTTCGTTCGTGCTAAGTGCGTTCGTAAACATGCTGTACTGTTTTATAGTAATTTTTGCAGTCATATTGTTTTCGGGCCTCGGATTTAATTTTCTAGCTTTATTGTATCTGCCTTTAATCTTTGCAGTGGAACTGTTCCTTTGCATAGGCATTACGCTGTTTTTTTCCGCAGTTACAGTGTATATCCGAGACCTTGCACACATAATGGGCATTATAACAATGTTGCTGCAGTTCCTTACTCCTGTAATGTATCCTGTAAGCCGAATTACGCAAAGTCCTAAGGTGACACCTTTCATGTTGCGCATTTATATGATGAATCCTATGGCCGGCATTCTTGAATGTTACCGCCAGATACTGTATTACCGAAGGGTTCCAAATGTTACAACTCTTCTTGGAGCCGTTGTCTGTGGAATCTTTTTCCTTATTGTCGGAGAGTTTGTTTTTTCAAAACTACAGAAGGGATTTGCGGAGGAATTGTAATATGCAGGATGAAAATTCTATAGAAGTAAAAAATCTTGTAAAGGTTTTTAAGGTTTACAAGGATAAAGGTTCTTCTTTAAAAGAAAAGGCTCTTTTTTGGCATCGTAACAAATATGAGGAACGCTATGTTCTGAACGGAATTTCTTTTGAAATAAAGAAAGGTGAGGCTGTAGGCCTTATAGGTCACAACGGTTGCGGAAAGAGTACGACATTAAAACTTCTTACAAAAATCATGTATCCTACATCAGGTTCGCTTGAAATAAAAGGAAAGGTCTCTGCCCTTATAGAGCTTGGGGCTGGCTTTCATCCTGACATGAGCGGACGTGAAAACATCTATATAAATGCTTCTATATTCGGGCTTACAAAAAAGGAAATTGATGCACGTGTTGATAAGATAATAGAGTTTTCTGAGCTTAGTCAGTTTATTGACGACCCTGTAAGAACCTATTCTTCTGGAATGTATATGCGTCTTGCCTTTGCTGTTGCAATAAATGTAGAAGCAGATATTCTTTTTATAGATGAGATTCTTGCTGTCGGCGATGTAGCATTCCAGAAAAAGTGCTTTGACAATCTTAAGAAGATTAAGGAAGCCGGTACGACTATCGTTATTGTGTCTCATGCCCTGAACCAGATAGAAGAGATATGCGACCGTTCAATTTGGATTGATGCTGGAAAGATTAGAATGCAGGGAAAGCCGTCTGATGTACATAAAGAGTATCTTGAATTTATGCAGCGAAAATAAATGTCTTAAAATGCATTCAAAATCCATTGGTATTTTCTGAACAATAAGGTATAATGTTTCAACTTTTATGGTTTTGTGCTGAAAAAACTGACTTCCTTTGTTGTATAGGAGAATTCTATGGGCGGAATATTTGGAGTTGCCTCTAAAGGTGACTGTTCACTTGATTTGTTCTTTGGCGTTGATTATCATTCCCATTTGGGAACTCGACGTGGCGGGCTCACTGTTTATCAGGAAACTAATAATTTTAAGCGTGCAATTCATAATATTCAGAATTCTCCGTTCCGCACTAAATTTGAAAATGACATCAGCGAGATGAAAGGGCATATCGGTATTGGCTGCATTTCTGATTATGAACCTCAGCCTCTTTTGGCTCGTTCTCATCTTGGACGTTTTGCACTTACTACGGTTGGAATTGTTACTAATAAAGAAGAACTTGCAAAAGAATTGATGGATAAGGGCATTTCATTTTTGGAAATGTCTGGAGGCGAAATTAATCAGACAGAACTTATCCTTGCCATGATAAACAGTCAGCCTTCTATTGTTCAGGGAATCCAATATGTTCAGTCCCGCATTCAGGGCTCTATTACTATGCTCGTTGCTACGCCAGAAGGAATTTTTGGAGCAAGAGATAAACTTGGGCGCACTCCTTTGCAGATTGGCAAGAAATTGAATGAAGACGGTTCTGTTCAGGCATTCTGTCTTAGTTTTGAAAGCTTTGCATATATGAATCTTGGCTATAAACATGAGCACGAGCTGGGACCTGCAGAAATTGTATTTGTAACGGATTCTGGCTATGAAGTTCTGCAGAAGCCTAGCAATGAAATGAAAATCTGTACATTCCTGTGGATTTATTATGGCTATCCTACAGCCTGCTATGAAGGTGTTAATGTAGAAGCCATGCGGTACAATTGTGGTAAATACCTTGCAAAACGAGACAAACTTGCAGAAATTCATCCAGACTGTGCTGCTGGGGTTCCAGATTCTGGTACGGCACATGCTGTAGGATATGCAAATGAAGCGGGAATTCCTTTTACAAGGCCTTTCATAAAATATACACCGACATGGCCACGTTCATTCATGCCTGTAAATCAGGAGCAGCGCAATCTTATTGCACACATGAAGCTTATTCCTGTTCCTCAGTTAATAAAGGATAAAAGTATTATTCTGATAGATGATTCTATTGTACGCGGCACTCAGTTGCGTGAAACTACTGATTTCCTTTACGAAAGCGGTGCAAGGGAAGTTCATGTGCGTCCAGCATGTCCTCCGATTATGTTTGGCTGTAAGTATTTGAATTTCAGTAGATCTAAGAGTGAGATGGATTTAATTGCCCGCCGTGTAGTAAAACAGTTTGAAGGCGATAATGTGAGCGAAGAAACACTTGCAAAGTACTGTGATCCTGATACTCCAGAATATGAAAAGATGCAGGAAGAAATTCGCCGTCAGCTGCATTTTACAACGCTGCGTTTTCATAGACTGGATGACATGCTTGATTCTACAGGTCTTGATCACTGTAAGTTGTGTACATACTGTTGGAATGGGAAGGAATAATAGCTTTTAATAGTCCTTTGCATCCTTCAAGAATCTGGTCATAAGTCGTATCAAAATCATCGGTATACCACGGATCAGCAATGTCTCCGGGGTGTGCCGTATATTCCCTTAATTTGTGAATTTTACAGTCTGGATCACTGCCGAAAATGCGCAGCATGTTTCGGATGTTGTTGCTGTCCATGCCTATAATGTAATCATATTCAGCGTAGTCATCTCTTGTAATCTGGGAAGCTTGATGCGGTGTCATCCTTATGCCCATCTCCTGCATTTTTCTTCGTGCAGGAGGATATGGAGGATTGCCTATTTCTTCTGTGCTTGTGGCTTTTGAATAGATATAGAATTTGTCTGCAAGATCTGCTTCGTCTACGAGCTGCTTCATGACAAATTCTGCCATTGGTGAACGGCAGATATTGCCGTGACATACAAAAAGAATTCTATTAATTTTGTTCATAACAGTGTAATAAGCTTTTCTACATTTTCTTTTGCAGTTGCCCAGCTTGTTGCAAAACGGACAACCGTGTGAGAATCGTCATATTTTTGCCAGAAACTGAAACATACTTCTTTTTTCAACTCTTCCATTTTTTTATTTTCCAGAATGATGAACTGCTGGTTAGTAGGGGAGTCTAAGAAGAACTGATAGTTTCGTGCTTTAAATGCTTCTTTGAGCATGTCTGCTGTTTCTATGGCATTGCGGCTTATATTGAAGTACAAATCATCTGTAAAAAGTGTGTCGAATTGAATGCCAAGTAAACGTCCTTTTGCAAGTAATGCTCCATGCTGTTTTATTTGTGTTTCAAAATGTTCTGGCTTGTTGTTATGCGTAAAGACTACTGCTTCACCGCAGAGTGCTCCTACTTTTGTTCCTCCTATGTAGAAAATGTCACAAAGGGAAGCAATGTCACTTAGTGTTAAGTCTGACTTCTTGCTCATTAGGGCATAACCTAAGCGTGCTCCATCTATGTACAGAGGAATTTTATACTTAGAACAGATTTCATGAATGTCCGTAAGTTCTTGTTTTGTATAAATCGTTCCGTATTCTGTAGGTTGCGAAATGTATACCATTCCTGGGAATACTTCGTGTTCATGATTTCCGTCGTTGTAGAAATCTTCTATAAATTGAGACAGTTCTTTTGCATTCATTTTGCCTTCGTGTTCTGGAATGCAGAGAACTTTATGACCTGTGTATTCAATGGCTCCTGCTTCATGCGTGCTGACATGACCTGTAGTGGCTGCAATAACGCCTTCGTAGGGTTTTAATACTGTGTCTATGATAATTTGATTTGTCTGTGTTCCGCCAACAAGAAAAGCTACGTCTGCATTGTCCTTTTTGCAGGCTTTTTTTATTTTTTCTCTTGCACGGTCTGTGTAGAAATCATGTCCATAGCCGGAAAGCTGTTCCAGGTTTGTTTTTAGCAATTGTTCAAGTATTTTAGGATGTGCACCTTCGATATAGTCACTTTCAAATGAAATCATGTTTTACATTATACATATTTATGTATTATAAGCAATAATACTATATGATGCAGGCTGTGTAATTTTCAAAAGGGCAAAAAAAAGAATCTAGAGTAAATCTAGATTCTTTTATAATGAGCTATTCGTGATTCGAACACGAGACCCACGCCTTAAAAGGGCGTTGCTCTACCTACTGAGCTAATAGCCCATCTCTTTGTTTCCAAAGTGTCTAAAGTATATTGATATTATAAAAAAGTGTCAATATGTATTAATAATATTTGATTTAAAATTTTTAATTTTTTTTGCTAGAGTAGAATAAATTTATTTATATTTCGTTGACATACACCATAAATAGTGTTATTCTAAACAAAAGAGAAGGTAGTTAACACTATTTTACTCTGTCCCACCCATGCTCCGGCAGTTCCCACTAATCCCACTGACGGAGCATTTTTATTTTGGAATTGTTATTGTAAATTCTGTTCCTTCATTTAATTTTGATTTTACGTCTATTTTCCATCCGTGAACATCTATAATTGTCTTTACAACAGAAAGCCCTATTCCCATTCCGCTTTCACGTCTGGAATTTGTCCCACGGTAAAAAATTTGATATATATTTTCAAAATCTTTTTCGGCAATTCCTATTCCAGAATCTGAAATTATCAGCTTGATGCAGTCCTGTTCTTCTTGTGCCTGAATGTGGATGGAATCGTTGTCATTTGTGTATCGCAATGCATTGCTGAACAGGTTTTCCATTGCCCTGTTAAACAGAGTTTTATCCATGCATACTTTGAACTCAGGGCTTACGTTTATTTCAGCAGTGATGTTCCGTTTGTATATTGTGGCTGTATTTGTTGCAGAAGATGCAAATTCATTTAGTATAGGATACAGTGATATGTATTCTAGACTTTGCTTCCATTCAGTATTATTCAGCTTTACATAATTAATGAGGTCATTGATCATTGTTTCGAGTTGGTCAGCCTTTGAATGTATTATGGACAATGATTTTGATATTTGGTCCTTGTCGCTGATTACTCCGTCAGTAATTGCTTCTGTGTATCCTTTTATTAATGCAATAGGGGTTCTTAAGTCGTGGCTTACTCCCATAAGGAATTTTGTTCTTCTGTCCTGATCATCCTTTATGGTAATGCGTATTTTTTCAAGGTTCTTAATAAGGGATGTTATTTCGTTTGAATTGCTTCGGGTGTTTGGACTATCTATTGCCTTGCAAATTTCTCCGTTGGCAATTTTCATTGAAGTCTGTTCCAATAGCATGATCGATGTTGCAATTGTTCTGGAAAGATTTATGAGACCTGCGATGCAGATGAATTCAAAAATCAAAAGCATTGTGAATGCTACTGTAAATAATGTACCGAAATTTTGTTTTTTTGAGGATTGGATTTTTACTCGACTCAATACAAGAAACTTAGGAGGATACCGTGATGAGTGAGTTAATGGTTTTTCTGTCTTGCTGCGCTCTGGGGATTGTATCTGATAATCGTACATGCAACTGGTTCTGTTTATCAGTTCCATAATGTCATAAGGTGACATTTCTGTTCCTGCTTTTGCTTCCGGTATGGTTGAAATAAGTACGATTGAATTATAATAGACAAGTGCCTGTACATTTGGAGGTATTTTGTTTATCTGATCTTTTAGGACACTCCAGTCTTCTTCGGTAAAATCAAGGTTCCCCAATGCTTGAATTTCCTTGTAGCCTTTTAAAAGATGTCTCTGTGGGGATGTGAGATAGCGGTATGCCGGAACGACCATCATGCAGGCAAAGGGAATGAATACCATGAATACTATAAGCAGCATTAGTTGAGAACGAATTTTCATTTATAGTTTGTTCCCCTATTTTTCGAATTTATATCCCATTCCAAACATTGTTGTTATGTATTTGGGCTGAGTCGGATCTTCTTCGATTTTTTTTCTCAGTCTTTGGACATATACTGCAACCGCAGTTACATCTCCGTATTGATTTTTCCATACGCTATTGTAAATTACTTCAGGGTTGAGAGGTTCTCCTGCATGGCGTACAAGATATTCAAGTACATCATATTCCTTTGTGGAAAGAGGAATCTTTTCATTGCCTTTTTTTAATACGCAACTGTTGCAGAAGAGCCTGTAGGGACCAAAAGATATTACTTCTTCAACAGAAGCTTCTGTTTCTGCCTGCCTGTTAAGTTTTGACTGTACTCTTGCCACTAGTACTCTTGGACTGAATGGTTTAGTTACAAATTCGTCTGCTCCGTAACCGAGACCTGCAATGATATCTTCATCACTGTTTCTTGCGGAAACAATTATGACTGGAATTGAAGCTTTATATTTATCCCTAAAGTGCTTGAGAAAGTCCAGCCCGCTCATTCCCGGAAGGTTTAGATCTAGGAGTACGAGAGCCGGTACTAGTCCAGACTTAAGTTTTTCAAGTGCAGATTCTGCTGTTTCACACGGAACTGATTCGAATCCGTCTTTGTCGAGATACATGCAGATAAGTTGAGACATTTCTAAGACATCTTCGATCACAAGAATTTTTGCTTTCATATTTTAAAGATTATAATTAAAAATCTAAAATCTCAATATAAAATATGTTATAATTATTGAAATAACGATTTTTTATTAAAGCTCTTGACGGTTACGTCAATATCGTACATTATATAGAGATATGATTCAAGTTACTCGTCTTGACGGCAAAATTTATTGGGTGAATCCTCATCAAATTGAAAGTATGGAAGAAAATCCCGATTTAACAATATCATTGCTGTCTGGTAAAAAAGTTGTTGTCAGGGAAAAGCCTGATGAAGTTATAAGTAGAATCGTAGAATATAGAAGAAAAATTGGGATAAATCAGGAACTCTGAGACTTTTTGTTTTGCATCTCATGTTAATTGGTGTAAATGTTTTTCTGAATTGTCCGATAATATAAAAAACGGGAGGCTTTTTTTCTAAATGGATATAGCTACAATAATTGGTTTTTTCGGCGGACTTGCAGCTGTTGTACTTGGAGTTATCTCTTCTGGTAGCTCTATTATGAATATTATTGATATTCCGTCTGTATTCGTTACTGTCGGGGGTTCTTTCTTCTCACTGTGGATTGTTGCTCCTATGGATCAGGTTCTTAAGGTTGGAACTGTTCTTGGCCGCACTTTGAAAGTGTTTGATTATGGTGAAAAAGCTATTGTCCAGAATATGGTCTCTCTGTCTGAAAAAGCGAGACGTGAAGGAATTCTTGCTTTGGAAGAAGGTCTTGAAGATTTGGATGATCCGTTCTTGAAGGAAGGTCTTCGTCTGATGGTTGACGGTAGTGACGGTAATGTTATTCGTGCCATTTTGGAAAGTGAGATGGCAAAGACTGAGCAGCGTCACATGACGTATATTAATATTGTTAACCAGTGGGCTGGTTATGGTCCAGGTTTCGGAATGATGGGTACCGTTATCGGTCTTATTGGTATGTTGCGTAACCTTGAAGATAAAAGTTCCCTTGGTCCTAACATGGCTACAGCTTTGATTACTACGCTGTACGGTTCTTGGGTTGCTAACTGGTTGTTCGGTCCTATGGCACAGAAACTCATTGGTCAGAATTCTGCAGAAATGAATGCAAAAGAAATGGTCATAGAAGGAATCCTTTCCATTCAGCAGGGTGATAACCCTCGCGTTCTTGCTCAGAAACTTCTTACATATCTTGATCCAAAATCCCGTAAGGCTATTGAAGGCGAAGTTCTTAAGGACTAAGGCAGGAACGGCAGATGGCAAAAAGAGAAAAAAAAGAACCAGAAAAACCGTCCACTGCGTGGCAGGGTACGTATGGAGACATGATTACGCTCATGCTCTGCTTCTTCGTTGCCCTTTATGATCCTACAGAAACTGATTCTGCGGCTCTTGCCGCTCTTTCTGCTTCCCTTCAGAATAATAATACTGGTGGTGGAATTTCTTTAAGTAACGGACGGCTTGCTGATCTGGGTAATGTTGTCAGTTCTCTTTCTTCTATGGAACGCGGAAAGTCTCTCGGTCCGACAATGAAAAAGGCTGTCAGTATTTTCGCTCCTGATGTAAAGTCAAATAAAATTACTATTACAAGTGATGAGCGTGGCATTGTAATTTCTCTTGCTTCCGATGCATTCTTTGCACAGGGGAGTGCCGAACTTAATATAGATGCAACAAGGGAAACTCTTATTCGCCTTTCTCAGTTCTTTAATGACAGTGCAATGAAGGATCGTAAATTCAGAATCGAAGGTCATACGGATAATACTCCTGTTCCTGAAGACGGAGCTTTTAGGAGTAACTGGGAACTTTCAACGACCCGTGCTGCAAATGTCTTGCATTATCTTTCTGATTTTGGTGTTAATGAAAATCAGTTTTCTCTGGCTGGATATGCCAATACCCGTCCTAAATTCAGTAATGATTCAGCTGAAGGAAGGGCTTATAATAGGCGTGTTGACATTATTATTTTGGATGATGCCCATTTTTAATGGGATTTAGTAAATTTTTCTTTAATTTCTTACAGTTAAAGAATAATTTGCCGATAAGGTATATAAAGTACGTTAAATAAAATGGGAGGATGTTATGGCAGATGAAAATGCAGATGACTTGGGCGCAGGAGACCTTGGCGGAGATAGTGGTTCTTCAGGAAAAGGCGGATTAAAAGGTGCCTTTCCAGCTTTGCTTAAATGGATTTTAATCGCACTTGCTGCTGTCATATTTATTATTACAGTTGTATTTATTGCTGTTAAGCTTATGACTGGTAATGGTAAATCCCAGACTGCTATTCCTATTAGCGAAGAATATACAATTCAGCGTGAAGATTACGACTGGTATACATCTCTTGATCAGGTTCGTACGCAGACAAATGATGCTATTCCTGCAAGTGTTGTCGTTCAGGTGGCCCTTGGATATAAAAAAGATGATAAGGCTGCTTCTACTGAAATAACTGCAAGAAGAATTGAGATTATTGACTTTTTGCGTCGTTATTTTTCTACAAAGACACAGGAAGAATTGAGACCTGAAAACGAGGAGTTACTGAAACAGCAGATTCGTGATCAGATTAATGATGACATTCTGAGTAATGCAAGAATTAGGGCTGTAATGTTTACAGCAAAAGACGTTGTAGCTCAGTAATAAAGTAGCAACTAAAATAGGGTGGATTAAGACATGAATGAAGTTCTGTCACAAGATGAAATAGATCAACTTCTCCAGGCAATAAGTACAGGTGAAAGTGAGTCTGATGACTTTAAGCCGGTTAGTGATACTCGCCGCATTAAAATCTACGACTTTAGACGTCCTGACAAGTTCTCGAAGGAACAGATTCGTACTGTTTCCAATATGCACGAGACATTTGCCCGTCTTACCACTACAAGTCTTTCTGCGCAGTTGCGAACGCTTGTTCATACCCATGTGGCTTCTGTTGATCAGTTGACTTATGAGGAGTTCATTCGTTCCATTCCAACTCCGACTACTCTGGCGGTTGTTAATATGGATCCTCTTAAGGGAAATGCAGTTCTTGAGATTGCTCCTGAGATTACATTCATAATGATTGACCGTCTGTTCGGAGGTTCTGGTGATACCGGTGGAAAGGTTAACAGAGACCTTACTGATATTGAACAGTCTGTTATGGAAGGTATAATTGTCCGCATACTTGCGAATATGCGTGAATCATGGACTCAGGTAATAGATTTGCGTCCACGACTGCAGCAGATTGAGACAAACCCTCAGTTTGCTCAGATTGTTCCTCCAAGTGAAATGGTTATTCTGGTAACGCTTGAGATTAAGATTGGTGATGAGGCAGGTATGATGAATATCTGTATACCATATCTTACAATTGAGCCTATAGTTTCAAAGCTGTCTTCTCAGTTCTGGTTTAGTTCTGTACGGCGTAGTTCTACAACTCAGTATCTTGGTACTTTGAAAGAGAAACTTTCTGATGTTGAAATGGAACTTGTTGCTGCAATAGGTTCGGAGAAAGTTCCTATCCGTGATGTTGTAAATTTACATGTGGGCGATGTTATTCGTCTTCAAAATACAAAAATCACAGACCCATTGACTCTTGCGGTGGGTAATAAAAAGAAATTTTACTGTCAGCCTGGTGTTGTGGGCAAGAAAATGGCAATTCAGGTAATTGCAAAAACCAATCAGGATGATGACGATGAATTTGAAGAATTAACAACTGCTGAAGGAGAAGAATCTGTATGAGTGAAGGATCAATATCACAGGAAGAAATAGATGCATTGCTGTCTGGAGTAGATACAGGTGGATTGAATGCCAGTGGCTCTACAAAAGCAGATCCTCAGATTGCAATAGATATTCCTACACTGTCTAAGTTTGCAGATGATATCAAAGATAAACTTTCTGCAAATCTTAATACAATGACAGGAACTGAAATAAAAGCAGAATCTCCTACTGTAGAGGAATTGGATAGAAATCAGTTCCTTGCAAAAATTCCTGAAACTGTTGTTGCTGTAATGCACGATTTCTCAACAGGTTTAAGCGGTGACCATTTGTTTGTTATGGCTCCTGAATTTGCTCAGAAACTTGTTGGACTTATTAATAAAGAAGATAATGCTTCGCTTGATGATATGGCATTGTCTGTTATTTCAGAAGTAGTTTCTAATCATTCGGGTACTGAAATAACGTCTTTGAGTGCAGGCGGAAAACTTCCTGGACTTGCTGCGAACCCTCCTGAGGCTGTAAATCAGCCAAAAGCTATGGTTCGTATGCCTCAGAATAAATTTGCATTGTTTACATATCCTATAACGATTGATGGAACGACATTTAACTTATGGGAGGCTGTAAGCAGTTCTGTCGCAGACGGAATGGCAAGAGCATTGGGTGGCGGAGCTGCCCCTGCAACTCCTGCTCAGGATGCTGCTAGTCTTGGTATGGGCGCAATGATGGGTGGGGCGCAGATGATGGGACAACCTAACATGATGGCACAGCCAGCAATGATGGGTCAGCCTAACATGATGGCACAACCGGGTATGATGCCTCAGATGGGAGTTAATATGAATGGTATGATTGGTACACCGCCAAACGTTCAGTCACTGCAGTTCCCTAACTTGCAGCCTGTAATGGGAAGTGCGGAGCAGGGTAATATCGGTCTTATCATGGATGTCTTTATGGAGATGACCGTAGAACTCGGTCGTACAAAGAAAACCATAAAAGAAATCCTTGGTATGGGTGAAGGAACTATTATTGAACTTGATAAATTGGCTGGTGAGCCGGTAGATATATTAGTAAACCATAAGCCTATTGCAAAAGGCGAAGTTGTAGTTATTGACGAAAACTTTGGTGTTCGTGTAACGGAAATTCTTCCTGCTATCGAACATGTAACGAGCCAGATGTAGTTGGATATGACCTGTTCTGCCTTGCTATGGGGATAGTAATATTGGGCAGAACAGTTTATTTATGGGTGGGGGATATTACGATTTACTCTAGGTGGAAAATGGCAGTTGTTATGGCTGCCTTATTCTTGTTTTTAATTCCTTTCTCTAGTGCACAATCTGCAACTAAAAATGCGGATGATTCTCAGACTGTTCAAATTGAAAATTCTCAAAATGAAAAATCAATTTTTACTGAAGAAGATGAATCTAAGCTTCCGATTATGACGGATTCAGGGAGTACTAATGTTGCTGATGCTCCGTATTCAACGGGTGGAATCGGTATATATGTGCGCATGATTGTCATGCTCTTGATAGTTATTGCCCTTATTTATGCAGTATTCCGTTTTCTAAAGGCTTCTGGAAAAGTATCAGTCTTAAATGATGATACTTTTTTACGGAAAGTTTCGTCGCTTTCGTTAGGTAATGGAAAATCTGTTCAGATTGTTACCCTTATTGACACTGCATTTCTTATTGGAGTTACAGATAATTCAATAAATCTGATTTCTGAAATCAAAGATAAAGAACTGATAGATGCCCTTAATCTTTATGCAGATAAGCATGATAATACAGCCCGTCCTAAGAATTTTGCAGATGTTCTTTCTTTATTTATGCCTTCTTCTAAGAAAAATATCTTTGAAAATAGTGATTCCGAGAGAATTTTGAATTCTCTCGGTAAACAAGAACAGAATTTGGATAGTGGAGAGTAAGATATGAAGATTAAGATATGTAAAATTGTGCTTATTTTCCTGATGCTGTTTGCATGTTCTTTTTCATTATCTGCCCAGTCTGCCGGTAATGAGAATTTTCCGTCTGGTTCAACGAATGGAACTACAGAAATGTCCGAAAAAACAACGGGAATTGATTTTCCTAATATTTCTTTTTCTGCAACATCTCCAAAAAATGGAAAAGAAGTCGCATTCAGTGTTGAGCTTCTTCTTTTACTTTCTCTTTTAACAATAGCTCCAAGTCTTATTATTCTTGTGACAAGTTTTCTTAGGTTTTCAATTGTACTTGATTTTATAAAAAGAGCTTTGTCGTTGCAGCAGGTTCCTCCTACTGCTGTACTTAATGGTATTGCTTTGTTTATGACGCTGTTCTGTATGTGGCCTACATTTAAGAATGTATATGACAGGTCTTTTGCCCCTCTATACAATAATGAGATATCTTTATCGGAAGCCTATAAAGAAGCCGAAGCTCCTATACGGCTTTTTATGTATCGTCAGATGTCAGATGACACTTCTTATATTGGAACATTTATGAATATGGCAAAACTTGAAAAGCCAGATAACCTTGATGATGTTCCGACTTATGTACTCATTCCTTCTTATATTTTGCATGAACTTACTGTTGCATTTAAAATAGGTGTAATGCTTTACATGCCGTTTATTGTCATTGATATGGTTGTTGCAAGTATTTTGATGAGTATGGGAATGATGATGCTGCCACCTGTTCAGATTTCCATGCCGTTCAAGCTTATGCTTTTTGTTCTTGTTGACGGTTGGGGACTTCTTACAACGCAACTCTTTAAGAGCGTAATTCACTAAAAATTGCTTTGGAGGAGATGAAAATGAATCTTAATACTATTACAGGCATAATGCAGTCGGGAATTTTTTTGGTCTTTAAATTATGTGCTCCGATTCTTGGAGGGGCATTAATTATTGGTCTTGTAGTTGCAATATTTCAGGCTACTACTTCCATTCAGGAATCTACGCTTACATTTCTTCCGAAACTGGCTGTTATTTTACTTGTTCTTGCTCTGCTTGGCGGGTGGATGTTTACGGAATTAAGAACTTATATGATAAATCTTTATAATGAGATACCAAAAATGGCAAGATAGTTAGGTATGGGGTGAGATGTTAGAAACTGTCGTGGAAAATGCACCTGTATTCTTTCTTGTTTCTGCAAGATGTTTTGCTCTAATAATGGTGTGCCCTATGTTTTCTTCTAAAAGAGTTCCTCGTTTTGCAAAATTTGCACTTGCCGGATACATGGCATATTTTATATTTCCTCAAATTTCATTGACATCTGGAACATATTCTGCATATTCTTCTTATATTTCATCCACAGGTAGATTTACGCAGGAATATATCTTTGTTCTTATCGGTGAAGTTCTTATCGGACTTATTGTCGGCTTTTATGTATCAATTATTTTTTCTGCATTTAGTACAGCTGGGCAGTTTTTTGCTTTTCAAATGGGTTTTTCTGCAAGCCAGGTCTATGATTCATTAAGTGAAGTTGAAAATCCCCTTATGGGAGAGTTCTTTAATTTTATGGCTTTGCTCATATTTCTGCAGAATCATTGGTTTCAGAGGCTATTTTTAGGTGGCCTTGTTACAAGTTTTAAGTCGCTTAATGTTTTTTCAATTATTGACCACACAGATCGACTTTCTTCATTCATGCTTTCAAGTCTTACAATTCTTTTTAAAGATTCCCTTACAATTGCGCTTCCGCTCATGGGAACTTTGTTTTTGATAAATGTTTGCATGGGCATGCTTGCAAAGGCTGCACCTCAGATGAATCTTCTTGCGGAAGGATTTCCAATCCTTATGCTTACAAGTTTTTTTCTTCTTAATGTTTTGATGCCTTCTATCTGTGAGTTTTTTGAAAATAGTTTTGAAACAGGATTCATTCATTTGGAAAAGTTGTTCGTGCAACTTGGTGGAGGAGGAGTTGAGTGAGTCAGATTGATTTGCAGTGGTTTTCCGCAGAAGATGAGGGAAAAACTGAGCAGCCTTCAGAATATAAACTTCGGAAAGCTCGTGATGAAGAAGGTCGTGTTCCAAAAAGTCAGGAACTGAATGGCAGCATAATTCTTCTTTTCATTGTGTTTATGCTTGTGATGATGGGACCTTGGATAGAGCGAAAGCTTGAAGAAGTAATGATTTTTTATTTTAACAATATCCTTGCATCACGTATAGATGACAAGCGTTTTGCCATTATTTTTTTACGTTATTTTCTTGTTCTTACTCTTCCGTTTTGCATAGTTGGTGGTATTATTGGCGTTGTGGCAAATTTAATTCAAAATAAAGGTTTTATATATGCGACTAAGCTTATTGTTCCGAAGTTTGACAAGCTTATTCCTAATATTGGAAAGTACTTGAAAAGAACGATGTTTTCTTTTGAAGGGGCTTTCAATGTTGTAAAGTCTCTTTTGAAGGTATGTGTCATTGCATTTTCTGCCTATCTGTTAATACGATATAATATAAAGCATCTTCTTGAAATGATTCATGTAGGAGGTGCTGTTCTTGCCCTCCGTTTTGTAGGCAGAATTGCAGCTCAGATTATGATTGTTGCTGCTTTGTTCCTTGTAATTATTGGTGTTGCGGATTACCTTGTCCAGAAGCGGCAGTTTATTGAAGAAATGAAAATGACAAAGCAGGAAGTAAAAGAAGAATTTAAGGAGATGGAAGGAGATCCTGAAGTAAAAAATCGGCTTGAAGCTGCCCAAAGGGAAATGCTTCAGCAAAATATGCCAAAAGCTGTCAGGGAGGCTGATGTTCTTATTACTAACCCTACTCATTTTGCAGTGGCCCTTCAGTGGCAGAAGGAAGCCCCTCAGGTGACGGCAAAAGGCGAAGATATGACTGCCTTGAACATGAGACGCATTGCAAAGGAAGCTGATGTTCCTATAGTTGAAAATAGGTCTTTAGCTCGTGGTCTCTATACAGACACTAAACTTGGTGATATAATACCTGAGGCTTATTATAAAGTTGTATCTGTTGTTTATGCTCAGATAGGCTATATGGAAAAAAAGAAACGTAATTCATAAAGGGTGGGATTTAAATGGCAGAAAGGCAAAGTCTTTTTAACAGAATGCTTTCTTCTCAGAATAGTGGTATTGCAATAGCTGTTGTAATTACGGTTTTAATGATGTTCATTCCAATTCCTAAAGGTCTGGTTGACCTTGCAATGGTAATGAACATGGCTGTTTCTTTGACAGTACTTCTTACAGTTATTTATACAAAAAGAGCTTCTGAATTTACCTCATTTCCACGCCTTATCCTTCTCATAACATTATTTGGTCTTGCTATAAATATTACTTCTACAAGGCTTATCCTTACTAACAGGGCTCCTAGTCCTATTGTTTTTATGAATACGCAAAGCGAAATGGTGAAGTCCTTTGCCAGTATAGCCACGGGCGGTAATGTTCTTGTAGGTTTTATTATTTTTATTATTCTTATTGTTGTCCAGGTTATTGTTGTCACTAAAGGTGCAACTCGTGTTTCCGAAGTAACAGCTCGCTTTACTTTGGACAGTATGAATAATAAAATGTTTGACATCCAGAATGAGTTGAACTCTGGTGCAATAACAGAGCAGGAAGCTGCTGCTAAAAAAGAAAAAATAAGGCAGGAAGTTGACTTTTATTCTGCTATGGATGGAGCTTCAAAATTTGTCAGCGGAAATGTTAAGGCAGGAATATTCATAACAGCATTGAATCTGATAGGTGGCTTTATTATTGGTATGGTCTGGGGCGGAATGAAATTTAATGATGCCTTGGAAAGCTATGTCAAGCTTACTATTGGTGATGGTCTCATGTCCCAGCTTCCTGCCCTTATGCTGTCATTTGCAACTGGTATCCTTGTTACAGGCGGTAGTGCGGAAGAAGTTATCGGTGATCAGTTGAAGAAGAACTTCAATGTAGACGGTACAGCATATCTTATTGTTGGCATTGCCCTTGTCGTTATGGGAATTGCATTTCATAATGGTTCTGCTGTCGTTCTTATTCCTGTTGGACTTCTGTTTATTTATATTGGAATACGACAGTCAAGCCTTATGCAGAAAAAAGCAGAAAAAGAGCTTGTTTCTCAGTCTTCTTCTGGTGGTAAATCTGGAACAGCCGGCGCTTCTGGTGAGGAAATGTCTCCTGTTGCAACTCTTCCTCCTCTTTCCCTTGAGCTTGGTTATACTCTTGTTCCTCTTGTTGATAAAGAAAAAGGTGCTGAGCTTCTTGAACGTGTTACAAGAATACGAAAAGAACAGGCATTGGATCTTGGACTTGTTGTTCCTCCGATTCGTATTAGAGACAGCATGGCCATTGATTCTGAGGAATATTCGTTCAAGATTCGCGGTATAGAAGTTGGTCGCGCACGCCTGAAGTTGGGATATTATATGTGTCTTAATACTGGTAATGTTCCAAAAGATAAGGAGTTGAGGGGAGAACGTACTCAGGATCCTGCTTTTGGCATGGAAGCCTTATGGATTCCTGAAGATAGGCGTGTTGAAGCAGAAAAAGCTGGCTATGCGGTAATAGATCCTCCGACTATCATTGCTACTCATTTAACAGAGATCATTAAGAAACATGCTGCGGAAATTCTTACACGACAGGAAGTCAGTACTATTGTATCAAAGATTAAAGAGACAAATCCTGTTGTTGTTGATGAAGTTCTTTCTGGAGAGCATAAATATACTTATGGTGAAATTGAAGCTGTTCTTAAGAATCTGCTTTCAGAGCAGGTTAGCATAAGAAATATGGTTTCAATTCTTGAAACTCTTGCAAATTTTGCCCCCCTTACACGGGATCCTTATTTTCTTACAGAGAAAGTGCGTCAGGCACTTGGTGCTCAAATATGCCTTCAGTATGCTGATGATCAGAAGATTCTACATGTTTTGCGCTTGTCTCAGTCTTTGTCAGAAAAAATCCTTGAGCATAAGTGTGAAATTCCTGGACAAAAGCCTTTTGTCGGTTTTGATCCTGTTGATGGAAGAAAATATATTGAGGTTATGAGTGCTTCAATTGCGGCTGTAAGAGATAGAAACTATCTGCCGATTGTTTTGTGTGCTGATGAAGTTCGTCAATTGGTAAAATCTTCTACGGAAAGAGAAATCCCTGGTCTTGTTGTTATTTCAATAAGTGAAGTAATGGCAGCTGGTAGTGATATAAAGGTAGAAACTATTGGAGATATTGATGTATAATAACAGGTCATTTAATCAGCAGGTTTCATCTACTCCTATACAGTTAAAGATTACAGGTCCTACATTGGAAGCCTGTAAGGAACAGCTTTATAAACAGTTTAGTACTGATTATGAAATTGTAGGCTACAGAACTGTTATGCAACCAAGACTGGGAGGGCTTCTTTCTCCTAAACCTGTAGTTGAGGCTACGTACATTACAAAAAATACTGTTTCTCTTTCAAAGCCTTCAGATTATTATTCTGGGGTACAGTCAAATTATGGAGAAATTCTGTCTGGAATGAACCGAACATCTGGAGCACCGGCTTCTTCTAGGGAAGATTTTGTAACGGCACGTAATAATATCTTGAAGCAGCAAATTGATTCCCCTGCTCAGAATGCTATAAAGGATTTGCTTAAGAATGCTCAGGTTAATAAGCAGCTTGAAGAAATAAAAAGCAAGATCGATACTCTTTCAATGAAGACTGCTGAAAGAGAAGAGCATCCTTCCATAGTAAAATTAGAAAAACTGCTTGTTCAGAATGAATTCAGTCCTTTTTACATAGAAGAAATAAAAAATAGGCTCCGTAAGGAATTTTCTATTGAAGAGCTTGATGATTTCGAGCTTGTTAAGAATTCTGTCGTTGACTGGATTGGCGAGAATATAAAGATTGCAGGTAAATATAAAGGAAAGTCTCCTCATATTATTGTAATTGTAGGTCCAACAGGTGTTGGAAAGACTACAACAATTGCAAAAATGGCTTCAAAAGTTAAGTATCTTTCACGAAAGAATAATGTGCCTAAAGGTCAAGAGCCTGTCATGCACATGATTACGATTGATAATATGCGTGTCGCAGCTGCAGAGCAACTCGAGCATTATGGCGAGGCTCTTGATGTGTCTGTAGAAAAAGCAGGAACAAAAGATGATTTGGAGACTTTGTACAGACAATATAATGATCCGAAAGTAAAATTTATCTTTATAGATACAAGTGGATTTAGTCCTAATGATAATAAAAATATTGCAGGTTTAGTGAAGATGCTTGATATTCCTAAAATGCATGCAGATATTTTTCTTGCGGTAAGTGCAAGTACAAAGACTAAGGATTTGGAGAAAATCCTTAGAAACTATGAACAGTTTAATTTTAGATCTGTAATTATTACAAAGTGTGACGAAACTTCTACTTATGGTAATATATTAAGTGTACTTCATGAAAAAGGAAAGTCTATTTCATGGATTACAACGGGACAGGAGGTCTTGAATACTCTTGAACCTGCATCACACTTATATTTCTTGAAAACCTTAGATGGATTTGATGTTGACGAAAATCATATTTTACAGCAATTCCCAAATGAAACAGCAGAGGAAAAATAAATGGAAGAACAGATGAGTGAACTCCGGGCTTTTATGAAGAATGAAGTTGCAGAACATAAAACAAGAATAATTGCCATTACAAGCGGAAAAGGTGGTGTTGGAAAAACAAATATTGCAATTAATATGGCTATTACGTATGCACAGCTTGGTAAGAGAGTTATTTTGATTGATGGTGATATGGGCATGGCAAATGTTAATGTCCTTCTTAATATTGTTCCCCAATATAATTTGATGCAGGTAATAAACGGTCAGAAAAAAATGAGTGAAATTATTTTGGATACAGAATATGGAATTCGTTTTATTGCTGGTGCAAATGGCTTTTCAAAACTTGCAAATCTTTCAAAAGAGGATTTGAATAAATTTGCAAATGAATTTGCGTCGTTGGGAGATGCTGATATAATAATCATTGATACTGGTGCAGGTATTGCAAACAATGTCCTTCAATTTATTGCTGCTGCTGATGAAGTTTATATTGTTACAACTCCAGAACCTACTGCGATTACTGATGCTTATGGTGTCATAAAGATTATTACAACAGAGCTTGTAAATCAGGAATTGAACCTTCGCCTGCTGGTTAACAGGGTTCATTCCGCTGATGAAGGAAAACGTATTTCTGAAAGAATTATTACTATTGTAGGACAGTTCCTTAATTATAAAGTGGATTATATAGGTTTTATATATGAAGATCCTGTGGTTCAGGCTTCTGTAATCAGACAAAAACCTTTTATGATAGTAAATCCCACTTCAAAACCTTCTGTTTGCCTTACTCATATTGTTGGAAGAATAGAAAAAACAGAATTAAGCACTAATTCTGGAGTAAATAATTTCCTTCAGAAATTTGTTGCAGGAAGAAAAAAACACTGAAAATAATACTTTAACTTGACCATAAAGGATTTTTGCCGTACCATAGTATAGTATGAATAGTGGAGGAGGATATAAATGAAATTGAAAAATATTGTTGTTCCAGCAGTATTTGGATTTGCATTATCCTTTTTTATAAGTATTGTTGTTAATCATAGACTTGGAACGGCTCTTCTTAAAGGGTTTATTTTTTGTGTTATTTTTGCAGCAGGTGCTGTTGTTATTGATTTTGTATATGAAAAGTTTCTTAATGACGGTTCTTCGATAGATTTCTCTTCTGATACACCTAAAACGGATTCTCGGCTCGGTGGAAAAGTTGATATTACTATTGACGATGCAGAATTGACTGATGACGGAGATGCTCTTGCTTTCTCTGTTGCGAATAATAGATTTAAATTGTCAGAATCAGATACAAAAAGTGTCAAGCAAGATAAAAAAGAAACTTCGGGCAGCATAAAACCTTCAGTTGTTGGTTCTAAACCAAAATCAGATGCTTCTGAACCTGTCATAGCAGAGCCTGCTTCTGTAGCTAAAAATTCTGCCATGCCTGCTGCTGAAAAACCTGCTTTTAAACCTGTTTCCTTAGCTAATATGGCTTCTGCTGAATCTTCCCCTGCTTCTGTTGAAAATGAAGCTTCTGATAATACTGCTAAACCTGTTGCAGATAATAATGTTTCACCTGCTGTTGCGGCAAGACGTGCAGAGCGAGTTGCAGAAAAAAAAGAAATTGATGCACTCCCTGATTTGGACAGTTTTGGTGATGCAGACGATCTTGATGATGATGTTATCGAGGACAGTGAATTTGCACAGGATGGCATGGATTCTTCTGATGAAGGACGAGTCGTATTTGCAGATGGAACAAAAGCTAAGGATCATGATACAGAAACCTTGGCTAAAGCTATTCGTACGGTATTAAAGCGGGAAGATTGATTTTTAATATAAGGGTGTGGGAGAATGTCAAATTTAGACGAGAAAACAGAAGATGAACTCTGGCATGAATTCAAGAAGACAAAATCTTCTGCTATTCGGGACAAATTTATCAGACAATATATGCCTCTCGTTAAATATGTGGCAGGAAAGGTTTCCTCTGGAATGCCTGATAATGTTGAATTTGATGATTTGGTTGGATTTGGTCAGTTTGGTTTGCTGGATGCTATCAATAAATATGATCCTGAAAAAAATGTAAAGTTTAAAACGTATGCTGTTACCCGCATTCGCGGAGCTATTTTTGATGAATTGCGCGAATTGGACTGGGTTCCACGTTCTGTGCGCCAAAAATCACGGGAAATTGAAGATACTATAGTTGAGCTTGAAGCTAAATTGGGAAGAACCGCTTCTGATAGTGAAATAGCAAAGGCTATGGGAATGACTGAAAGTGAATATGAAAGTACCATAATGAAAGTTAGCGGTACAAGCATCCTTTCTTTAAATGATGTCTGGTATTCAGGCGATGATAGCGAGCATCTGTCAATTGGAGATAATATTGAAGCTCCGAATAGTCTTAATCCTGATGTTATTGTAGAACGGGAGGAAATTCGAAAAGTTATAATACAGGCTATAAATGAACTTCCCGATAATGAAAAGATGGTTATAGTTCTTTATTATCATGAAGATTTAACTTTTAGGGAAATAGGTCAGGTTCTTAATGTTAGTGAAAGTCGCATAAGCCAGTTGCATTCAAAGGCAAATGTCCGGCTTAAGGCTAAACTGACAAGTTTAAGAAAGGGAATTTTTTAAAGAGGTGTAATACATGATCAATCTGGAAAAACTGCGTACAGATCTTGAACAAAAACTCTCAGTTGATAAGGAAATACACAGTGTTGTAGTTCGTGCAGATACAATTGAAGAATGCTTGGAAGATGCAGCGGTCCAGCTTGAGACAAAAATTGCTAATCTTCAGTATGAAGTTGAAGAAAAAGGTTTTCAAGGAGTAGCCGGTCTTGCAAGAAAACCTTGGAAACTTCGTATTTATGAAAATCCATCTATTGTCCAGAAAAAGATGGAAGCTAAAAAACAGGAAGAAATGGCAGCTTCACAGGTTGCTGAAGAAAATAAAATTGTTGACAGAGATGGTCTTTTTTATCTCCGTCATTTTGGCAGCGAAATATTCCTCAAAGTATTGTTGCCTATTGGTTCAGGTTCTCCTGTGTCACAAGGAGAAGTTCTTTCTGCTGCAAAGAGAAGCGATACTACTGATATTGATGAGCCTCTTATAAAGAAAATATGTAAGGAAGGCTCTTCCGAAGAATATGTCGTTGTTGGAAGTTATAAGCATGTTGCCGCGGCCGATGCGACTATGGCTGTTGATATTCCAAAAGACGAGATGTATGCGACAATTACAGTTACACCTCCTGCTACTGGAGGTAGTGAGATTTCTGTAGAGATGATAAAAAAAGCTTTGCAGACTCAAGGTGTTGTTGCTGGTATTGATATGGAAAAAATTTCAGAGTTTGTAGATAATCCTGTTTACAATACTCCGTATGAAGTTGCAACTGCCATAAAGCCTGTCGATGGTCATGATGCATATATTGCCTATGACTTTGAAACTGATACTTCAAAAATGCGCCTTAAAGAGACTCAGAATGGACAGGTTAACTTTAAGGAACTTAACCTCATTCAGAATGTTGTTGCTGGTCAGCGACTTGCTCAAAAGATTCTTGCAGAGCGTGGAAAGGGTGGAAAGACTATATTCGGCAAGTATCTTGAAGCTAAGAATGGTAAAGATATTCAGGTTATGCTCGGTTCAAATGTTGTCATGGACAAAGATGGACGGACTATTCTTGCAGAAAAGAATGGTCAGGTTATGCTTGTCGGAAATAAGATAACTGTTGAAGAGGTTTATGAAGTTCCTGGCGTTAATATTAAGACTGGTAACATTACGTTTATGGGTACTGTCATTGTAAAGGGTAATGTTGAAGATGGTTATGATATTAAAGCCGATGGAAACATTGAAGTATATGGTTCTGTTGGAAACTGTAAAATTGAAGCAGAAGGCGATATTGTTATATCACAGGGGGTCATGGGGCGAGACGAAGGTGTCATAAAGACATCAAAATCTGTCTGGGCTCGATTTATTCAGAATACTAAAGTTACTGCGGGTGAGTATGTTGTTGTAAATGATAACATAATGAATGCTGATGTTTCTGCAATGAAAAAGATTTTGCTAAAAGGAAAACGTGCTCAGATTATAGGTGGTCATCTGTTTGCAACAGAAGAAATTTCTGCTAAGAATATAGGTTCACCAGCCGGTGGTGCTGAGACTATTTTGGAAGTCGGTTTTGATCCGGAAGCAAAACAGCGTCTTACGGAGCTTCAGACTCAACAGACAGAACTTGCAAAGGAACTTGACGAAATAGATCTTAATATTAACACATTGGAAAATCAAAAGGAAATCAGACGTTCAATTCCAAAAGAGAAAGAAGAAGCCCTTATGAAATTTAAGGAGCAGAAAGCTGAGATTGTAGAAAAGAGCGATGCAATGACGGAGGAAATTAACACTATACAGCAGCGTTTGAGAGAGTTGAAGGTTGTTGGTAGAGTTAATGCGAGTGGTACTGTCTATGCAGGTACAAAAATTTATGTTCGTGATGAATTAGATGAAATAAAAACTGATTGTAAGGCTGTTTCATTCTACTTTGAAAATAATTTTGTACGGCGCGGTAAATACGATCAGTCTCAGGTTACAAGTGACGTAGGAGCTCCTGATGGCTATTCAACCAATTGATTTATCTGTTATCTATTCTCAGATGGATAATGTGGCAAAATTTAATGCGTCTCAGAATCATAGTGTGCAATTTGCCAATCAGCATGGACGAGATAAAGCTGCAGCTGAAAATCTTGAAAAATCAAAGATTGTGCAGAATGCCGCTCAGAAAGATATTGATTCTAATAAAATAAAGAATAATTTAGATCAGGGTGGTTCTGGTGGGCAGGGACTGTATTCTGGTTCTAGGAAAAAAAAGGATGAAGAAGATCAGAATCTTCCTGAGCAGAAAGAATTTAAGGATCCCATGCTTGGAAAGATTATTGATATAACGGGTTAATTTTAATATTTAAAAATGGCTGTTGCTCTTATTATAATTCTTTACATTGTAAATATTATTTCTTGGTGTTTTGTTTTTAGTCGATTTAAAAAAATATTCTCGACAGACGGCATAATAGAAAGTGTTAAGTTGAAATTAAATTCATTGCTTATTCAAATTGATTCTGCTACTGATAGAAATATAAAGCTTATTAATGAACGTATAAAGGAGTTGAAGTTTGTTTCTGCAGAAGCTGATAATAAAATTTTAATTCTTCAGGATAAAATTGATATCGTAAAAAAAAATGAGATACTAAAAAATGAAGCTGAACAGGCGGAACGCTCAAAAACTTTTGAAGAGAAAGTTTATGCAGATTTAAAGCCTGCTGTTTCAAAGATTTATCCTCCTGTACGTGCATATCAGAAAGAGCAGGCTTCGTATTCAAGCGTGGCTGACTTTACTCAGAATTCATTGCAAAATAAAAATAAAGAAGATATTGAAGATGTTCCTTTTGTAAGTATAGCAGATGAATTAGTGAAACCTAAAAAAGATTTTAAAGCTGTTGTACATGAATTAAGGGATTTAGGGTACTCCGTTGAAGAAATTGCTGCTGAAACAGGAAAAAGTACTCAAGAAGTAAAAATTATTCTTGAATTTTCATAAAAACAAAGTATAATTAATAGGTATGGTAGGCATAAAAGTAAAAAAGAGTCGTTTTGGACTTTTGTCAGATGGAAAAAAAGTACATCTTTATACTGTATCTAACGGACGCATGAGTTTTTCCGTTACTGATTATGGTTGTATAATAACCAGTATTATTGTTCCTGATCGAAAGAAAAAACATGTTGATGTTACTCTTGGGTTTTCTACTCTTGATGGTTTTGTAACAAATACTTCAAGTTTTGGTGCAATTGTCGGTCGGTTTGCAAATAGAATCGGAGGAGCGTCTTTTAACCTTGAAGGCACTACTTATACTCTGGATAAAAATGATAACGGTGTAAATACTTTACACGGTGGTTTTGACAGATGGGATAAGGAAGTTTGGAAATCTAGAAAAATAAAGACTTCTTATGGGGTAGGGGTAGAATTTGTAAAAAAAAGCCGTGATGGTGAGCAAGGCTTCCCTGGTAATGTAGATTTTTCCATAGTATATACGCTTAATGAAAATAATGAAATTACATTGGAATATAGAGGTATAACAGATAAAGCTACTCCTATTAATATAACAAATCATGCATATTTTAATTTAAAGGGGCATGATGGGGGGTCTGTTGCCGATCAGAAGTTAAAGCTTTATTGTTCCAGTTATCTTGACGTTGATGATAAGCTTATTCCTACAGGAAAGATTATAAATGTGGCTGGAACTCCATTTGATTTTACAAATGAAAAACTTATTGGTGCAGATTTAGCTAAAGTTGGTGTAGGCTATGACCATTGTTTCTGCATTGATGGATTTAAAGATGATGGAAATTTGCGGATGGCTGCAGAAGTTGAAGATCCTGCTAGTGGTCGTAAAATGACGGTTAAGACTACAAAACCAGGTATCCAGTTTTATGCTGGAAATTTTATTAATAACATACAGGGAAAAAACGGCTTTATATATAATAAGCATGATGGATTATGTCTTGAGACAGAAGCATATCCTGATGCTCCTAATAAAAGCAGTTTCCCTTCTGCAATTGTTTATCCTGATAAAGAATATCATCAGGTTACACAGTATGCATTTGTATTTTAATTTGTAATTTTTTTTAAAGAGAGGTCACAATGGACGTCCAGTTACAGGAACTAATCGATAAGATTAGAAAAGACGGTGTAGCCAGCGCAACAACATCTGCTCAGAATATTATTGCTGAAGCAGAAAAAAAAGCAGCTTCTATTATAACTGAGGCTGAAGAAAAAGCTGACAGCATCATAAAGAATGCAAAAGTTGAAACTGCCCGCATGGAAAAAGCCAGTGAGGACGCAATTACTCAAGCCGGCCGTAATTTGATTATCTCTTTCCGTGATGGTATTAATAAAGAACTTTCTGCACTTGTTGGTAATGGAATTGCAAAAGCTTATGATAAGGATTTGCTTAAAAAGCTTATTCCTGAAACTGTAAAGGCATGGGTTGCAAGTCCTGATACAAAAGATTTGTCTGTGCTTCTTTCTTCTAAAGATTTGAAGGCACTTGAATCTGGATTGAAGACAGCATTGAAATCTCATATTTCAAAAGGTCTTGAGTTGAAGAGTGATGACTCTCTGTCTTCTGGTTTCAGGATTGGAGCTAAAGATGGAAGTGCATTTTATGATTTTAGTGCAGAAAGTGTCGCTGAATTGTTCAGTTCTTATTTAAATCCAAAAACAACTGAATTAATGAAGAATGCCGCTGCAGGAATCCCTAATGAATCTGTTGAGGAGGAAACTGCTTTTGATGCAGAGCAGGAAGAAAAGCCTGCAAAGAAAACTGCTGCAAAAAAGAGAACTTCTACAACTAAAGAAAAGAAGGAAAAGAAATAGTGGAACATCTCTATTATTTAGTATCTCAGCTCCCTGCGTTTAAAGCTGATGATGACAGTGGTGCAAAGCTTCCTATTACGACAGAGTACTATAAGGATTTGTGTCAGAGATTTATGTCTGAAAAAAATGCCTGTATAGTTGCTTCTTTGTCATTGGAACCTCCTTTGGATGCTGTCTCAACGGGATCTGTTTTCTTAGATGAGTGGTATCGTAAGGAACGGGATCTTCGTTTTGCTCTTGCTACGCTTAGGGCTCTGAAAATGAAAAAAGATGCTAAAGATATTCCTGCTGTATTTGATGGAGAAATTGTTCAGGCTGCACGAACTGCAACCGGAATGGACAGTCCTTTGTCTGCTGAGCAGTATTTGAATGAATACAGGCTTAGCGTTCTTGACAAAATAACTCCGTTGGATTTTTTTTCTGTTGATGCTGTGTTTAGTTATGGTTTGCGTCTTATGCTCACAGAAAGAATGAAGAAGTTTACTCGGGATGAAGGTTTGGCTTCTTATCATAAAATCTATGAAGATATTCTTGGAGAAAATAAATGACTGAAACAAAAGGAAAGGTTGTTGCCGTCAATGGAAACATGGTTTCTGTTGAATTTGACGGTAAGGTCGCCCTTAATGAAGTAGGCTATGTTAAAGTTGGTAATCAAAATTTAAAGGGTGAAGTTATTCGAATCCGTGGAAACACTGCACAGATGCAGATTTATGAAATGACGAAAGGCATTTCCACAGATTGTACTGTAGTGTTTACTGGAGATTTGTTAAGCGTTGAAATTGGGCCTGGTTTGCTTGGTCAGGTTTATGATGGATTGCAGAATCCTCTTCCTCTTCTTGCAGAGCATTCTGGTTATTTCTTGGAACGAGGTGTTTATCTCCCTGCTCTTGATGATAAAAAGGAATGGGATTTTACTCCTTCAGTACAGCCTGGTGATAAAGTAATGGCTGGTGATTCTGTAGGTTCTGTTCCAGAAGGTCCTTTTACTCATAAGATTCAGGTTCCTTATGGATTTTTGGGAACATACACTGTAAAGACTGTTGTAAAAGCTGGTTCTTATAAAATTCATGATACTATTGCAACTCTCGTTGATGAAAAAGGTAAGACTCATGATATCTGCATGAGTTTTAAATGGCCTGTAAAGAGAGCTGTAAACTGTTATGCTGAGCGTCTGCGTCCTGAAAAACCTATGGTTACAAAGGTTCGTCTTATAGACACATTCTTCCCTGTAGCACTTGGTGGAACATATTGTATTCCTGGCCCGTTTGGTGCAGGTAAGACAGTTCTTCAGCATACAACAAGCCGTAATGCAGATGTTGATATCGTTATTGTTGCAGCTTGCGGAGAGCGTGCTGGTGAAGTCGTAGAAACTCTTACGGAATTCCCAGAGCTTAAAGATCCTCGTACAGGACGTTCGTTGATGGAGCGAACGATTATCATTTGTAATACATCTTCAATGCCTGTAGCTTCTCGTGAAGCTTCTGTTTATACGGCTGTTACTCTTGCAGAGTATTATAGACAGATGGGTCTTAATGTTCTTATGCTTGCAGATTCAACTTCTCGTTGGGCTCAGGCTATGCGTGAAATGTCAGGTCGTTTGGAAGAGATTCCTGGAGAGGAAGCTTTCCCTGCATATCTTGAAAGTACAATTGCATCGTTCTATGAACGAGCTGGTATTGTAAAGCTTCGTGATGGAAATACTGGTTCTGTTACAATTGGTGGTACGGTTTCTCCTGCTGGCGGTAACTTTGAAGAACCTGTTACGCAGGCTACTCTAAAAGTAGTTGGTGCATTTCATGGTCTTTCAAGGGAGCGTTCAGATGCTCGTCGTTATCCTGCTATTGATCCTCTTGATTCATGGTCAAAATATAAGTCCGTGCAGAAAGAGGATAGGGTAGAATACGCTAGAGGCCTTTACAGACGAGGTTCTGAAGTAAATCAGATGATGAAGGTTGTCGGCGAGGAAGGTACTTCCCTTGAAGACTTTATTGTTTATTTAAAGAGTGAATTCCTTGATGCTGTTTATATGCAGCAGGATTCTTTTGATGAAACAGAAGGTGCTTCAAGTCCTGAACGTCAGAAATATGTGTTTGCAAAGATTGTCGGTGTATTGGGTTCAACTTTTGATGTAAAAGAAAAGGATGAGGCTCGAACATTCTTTAATAAATTGCGTCAGGAATTTACTGATATGAACTATACTAAATTTCAGAGTGCTGAATTTAAATCTCATGAAGCATCAATTGATAAATTGCTTGCTTCTGTGAATGCTCAGATAACTGATGAAGTAAAGGTTCTTCTTAAGGACGGTGAGTAATGAATAAAGTTTATAGCAAAATCGAAAGTATTAACGGTAGTGTTATCACTGTTCGTGCTAAAGGTGTTAAATTAAATGAACTTGCAGAAATTACCACTCGTTTCGGTAAATCTTTGGCAGAAGTAAACAAAATTGATGGTGATTTGGTTTCTTTGCAGGTATTTGCTGGTGGACGTGGTGTTTCTACGAATGATCAGATTCGTTTCCTTGGTCAGGAAATGCGAGTTTCATTTAGTGAAAATCTTCTTGGTCGCATTTTCAATGGTTCTGCTGAGCCAAGAGATCATGGACCTGCTCTTGTAGATAATCTTGTTGAAATTGGAGGTCCTTCTGTAAACCCTTCAAAACGTATTGTTCCAACAAGAATGATTCGAACAGGTATTCCAATGATTGATATTTTCAATACATTGGTTGTTTCTCAGAAACTTCCTATTTTCTCAATTTCAGGTGAACCGTACAATCAGCTTTTGGCTCGTATTGCCATGCAGGCAGAAGTTGATGTCATTGTTCTTGGTGGAATGGGATTGAAATATGATGACTATCTTTATTTCAAGAATACTCTTGAAGAGGGTGGTGCTTTAAGCAAGACAGTCATGTTCATTCATACGGCTGCTGATCCGACTGTAGAATGTATGAAAATTCCTGATTTGTCACTTGCAGTTGCAGAACAGTTTGCTCTTCAGGGAAAGAATGTTCTCTGTCTTTTGACAGATATGACAAACTTTGCAGACTCAATGAAGGAAGTTGCAATTACACAGGAACAGGTTCCTTCAAACCGTGGTTATCCTGGAGATTTGTATTCGCAGCTTGCAGCACGTTATGAAAAGGCTGTTGACTTTTCAGATTCAGGTTCTGTTACGATCCTTGCTGTTACAACAATGCCTGGTGATGATGTTACACATCCTGTTCCTGATAATACTGGTTATATTACTGAAGGACAGTTCTATCTTAAGGGTGGTCATATTGAGCCTTTTGGTTCGTTGTCACGTCTTAAGCAGCAGGTTAACGGCAAAACTCGTAAAGATCATCGAGCCCTTATGGATGGTATGATTCGTCTTTATGCCTCTTATAAAGATACTCTGGAAAAGAAGAGCATGGGCTTTAATATGAGTGCATGGGATGAAAAACTCTTGAAGTATGGAGAATTGTTTGAAGCTCAGATGATGGACTTAAGTGTTAATATTCCATTGGAAGAAGCTTTGGATAATGGTTGGAAGATTTTGTCTAAATGTTTTGAGAAAAACGAAACTGGACTGAAAACTGATCTTATTGAGCAGTTCTGGCCTGCAAACTAAACGAGGATGCTGAATGGCAAAGATTAAGCTGACAAAAAATGAGTTAAAGGCTCAGAAAGATTCTCTGAAAATGTATCAGCGTTATCTTCCTACGCTTACACTCAAAAAACAACAGCTGCAGTCTGAGATCCGTACTATAGATGAAAAAGCCAAAGAGGTTCGTGCTCAAAAGAAATCTCTAGAAGAAGATTTTGAGAAATGGATTTCTGTTTTTGGTGAAAAAGAAGCCTTTAGGCCTGGCATGGTAACTGTAAAGAATATCAAGAAGGGCTGGGGGAATATAGCCGGTGTAAAAATTCCAATTTATGAAGGTGCTGATTTTGGTCGTGGAGATTATGATCTTTATAAAACACCTTTATGGATAGATATGGCTGCAGACCGAATGGAAAAAGCTTTGGAACTTGATTTGCAGGCCGAAGTTCTTGATGAGCAGGTTCGTCTGCTTTCTCAGGAGCTTAGAACGACTACACAGAGGGTTAATCTGTTTGAAAAGGTAAAAATTCCTGAAACTAAGACAAACATTAAGCGTATTAATGTATTTCTTGGTGATGAACAGGTTGCAGCAGTCGTTCGCAGTAAGATTTCAAAGAGAAAACTTGAGCGGGTAAGCTCTAAGGAGGCTGAAGAATGATTGTACCTATGAAAAAGGTTTCAATTGTTGTACTTGATTCTACAAGAAAAGAGTCTCTGAAGCAGCTTAGAAAAGCAGGTGTTGTGCATTTGGAGTCTTTGGAAGGTTCTGGTTCTGTTTTGTCTTCATATAAGGAGGCTTCTGCAACAACAGATAAAGCTATTTCAATTTTGGAAGAAATAAAGGTTTCTAAGCAGAAAGTAATAAAGCAACTTTCTCTTGAAAAAGATGCTGCTTCTGAAATAGCGTCAAATATTGTTGCTTTGAGCGATCGAAAAAAATCTCTTCTTGATAGCATTTCACAGGGGTCAAATGAGCTTGAAAGGCTTTCAAAGTGGGGAGAAGTCGATCCTGAGTCTTTTTCAGCTCTTGAAGAAAATGGAATTTTTGTTTATCCCTATGAAATTCCAGAGGATAAGTATTCTTGTATTGGGGATGGTGTAAGAACTATCAAGGTAAATAGTTATGCAAAGACTGTTCGCTTCCTTCTGCTTTCTGATACAGAAGTAACAGAACGTCCTTCTGATTTGCCTCCTGAAGCTTATGCTGTTCCAATGCCAGAGTTGTCAACTAATTCTATCCGTGAGAATATCTTGAAGTGTAAGCAGGAAATTTCGCGTATAGAAAGTGAACTTCTTGATGACAAGAAATACCTTGATACACTTAAATCCTATAAAAAGAATTTGGCTCTTGATATTGAATTTGAGAATGTATACAGTGGAATGTCTCATGAGGAGGCTGATGAAGAAAGCAATGAAAATGATTCGGCATCAGTAACGAAACTTGCATGGGTAACAGGATATGTTCCTGTTGATTCAATGGATAAATTTAAGCAGCTCTGTATAACTAATTCATGGGCTTATACTGCTTCAGATCCTGCTTATGATGATCCTGTTCCAACAAAGTTACATAACTCAAAGCTAGTAAGTATAATTTATCCGCTTACTGACTTTTTGGATGTAACTCCTGGCTATCATGAGTTTGATATTTCCGGTTGGTTCCTCTTGTTCTTTTGCATTTTCTTTGCAATGATATTTGGAGATGCTGGATATGGAGCTCTTGTTACTATTGTTGGATTTGTTCTGTTTGGAAAGAGCAAACATGGAAAAAGAGCACTTCCGGCTCTTGTTACTGTGTTAGGTTTGTGTACATGCCTTTGGGGCATTATGACATGCTCTTGGTTCGGAATTGATTCATCAAAGCTTCCTGATGCATTGGTAAATCTTTCATTCTACCCTGTTTCGTCTGCGAAAAATCCTGATAACTATGAGAATAATCAGAAAGTATTTTGTTTTATGCTTGCAATAATACAGTTGAGTATTGCTCATATAAAATGTTTTTTTGCGGACAAAAAGAGTTTGAAGTGCCTTGGTGATTTGGGATCGCTATTGCAGCTGTGGGGAATGTTCTATGTCGTTATGAATATGGTTGTTGACGGCAGTCGTTTTCCTTTAGCAGATAATGGTGTTCCAATTCCTATTTTTAGGGGAGCTATACATCTACCTTCAAGCATTCCTATTATTGCGATTGGCGTATTGCTGGTTGGTTTTATCTTAAGCTTTATTTTCTCGAATTATGAGGGAAGTGTAGGTAAATCTGTACTGGAGAGCTGTAAGAATATAATCAGTGTATTGCTTGGAGTTGTAAATGTCTTTAGTGATATAGTTTCTTATATTCGTCTTTGGGCTGTTGGACTGGCTGGAGCTGCAATCAGTCAGACTGTAAATAATATGGCTGGACCTATGTTTGGAAAACTTGCAATTGTTATTTTTGCAATAGTACTGCTTGTGTTTGGTCATGGTTTGAATATGATTTTGAATTTGCTTTCTGTCATAGTTCATGGCGTTCGATTGAATACTCTTGAATTCTCTCAGCATCTTGGAATGGCATGGAGCGGAACTAAATACAGACCTTTTAAAGAGCCTGAAGAATAAAAATGGTTTTAGGAATTTTTATTCCTAATATGTTGTAATTTTGGTATAATGATGAATATGAGTATTCATCTTGAAATTTTGAATAAATAATCACAGATAACTGTGAATAAGGAGTAATTTATGAACTGGGGTATGATTGGTGCTGGTTTGGTAATGGGTATAGCAGCTATGGGTAGTGCTATCGGTATTGGTATTGCTGGTCAAGGTGCAATTGGTGCATGGAAGAGATGTTATCTTAACAACAAGCCTGCTCCTTTTCTTCTTGTTGTTTTTGCAGGTGCCCCTTTGACTCAGACAATTTACGGCTTCCTTTTGATGAATTCTATGAAGGGTAAGGTTCTTGCAAGTCAGCTTGATCCTTTGTTCTCTCTTGGTCTTGGTCTTGCTGCTGGTTTGGCTATGTGTATGTCTGCTATTGCACAGGGAAAAGCTGGTGCAGCAGGTAGCGATGCCCTTGCTGAAACAGGAAAAGGCTTTACAAACTACATCATGGTAGTTGGTCTTTGTGAAACTGTTGCTTTGTTTGCAATGGTTTTCGGCATGATAGCATAATAAAACATATTGTTTTTATTTGACTAAAAAATAAAAGGGCATTACTGATGTTTGTGCAGCGGTAATGCCCTAATTCTATTATAAGGCATTCCTATGAGTAAATCACGAGTTGTTACGATCGGTGGAAAAAATAATATAAAACAAGTAAGAATAGGTGGTGATAATCCTGTTTCTATTCAGACAATGTGGAAAGAAGGCATAGTTGACGTATTTGAAGGTTCTGAGAAGTTATTTTCCATTATCAAGCAAATAAATATGTTGAAATCTTTGGGTTGCGATATAATAAGATTTGCAGTTCCTGATATTGAAAGTGCAAGATCTCTTTGCGTTATTGCAAGTCATACTGATGTTCCTCTTGTTGCAGATATACATTTTGATTACAGATTGGCACTAGAATGTCTAAAAGGATTTGTTTCTGTTATTCGAATTAATCCTGGTAATATAGGAAATAAAGAGAAAGTAAAAGCTGTTGTTGATGCTTGCAAAGAAAAAAATGTAGCCATTCGCATTGGTGTAAATTCTGGAAGTCTTCCAAAAGATTTGGAAGCCCTTGTATTAGATAAAAAACTTGACAGGGCAAAAGCTCTTGCTCAGACGGCTTTGAGGGAAGTTGAAGTATTCGATGAGCTTGGTTTTAAGGATGTTGTTGTGAGCATGAAGTCTTCTTCTGTTGAAGAAACCATAACGGCTAACAGAGCTTTTTCAAAAAAAAGTGATATTCCGCTGCACATAGGTGTTACAGAGGCTGGACCTCTAATATCTGGTATTGTAAAATCTACACTTGCTTTTAGCCAACTGCTAAAAGATGATATTGGAGATACAATTCGTGTAAGTCTTTCCTCTTCTCCCGAAAATGAAGTTCTTGCTGGAAGAGAAATTCTTCATGAGTGTGGAAAGCGAAAAGGTGGCGTAACTCTTGTAAGTTGTCCTCGTTGCGGGCGTCTTGGATTTGATGTGCATTCATTTGTGGCACGATGGCAGAATGAATTATATTCTTTGAAAAAAGATGTAACTATTGCTGTCATGGGATGTGTTGTTAATGGACCTGGAGAAGGAAAACATGCAGATTTAGGCATTGCAGGTGGAGCCGATAAAGTTATAATTTTTAAAAAAGGTAAAATTATACGAACAGTTCCAGCTAAAGATGCCGATACTGAATTTAGGAAAGAATTGGAAAGTTTATAGCCTTCAGAAAGGTTTAGGAGACTTTATATCTGATGAAAACTAAGTTTTTTATTTGGCTTTTTGTATTTTATAGTGTAATAAGTTATTTTATTTCTGCCCAGCATATTAATTCTGTACGAAAACCTTCTGGAGATGAATTTTGGTATATATTAAAGCAGGCCCAGAATGCCTATGATTCTGCTGAATATGGAAATGCAATAAAACTTGCAGAAAATGCAAAGCAGAAAAAAAAGGAAATCGCTGAATGGGAAAGTTTTGTCCTTGATCAGACTCAAAAAAACTATAAAGTAAGAAAAGCTGGTGATTATCTTGAAGAAATTCTTCCTGTCTTAAAAGACAAAAGCTATGATGATGCTGTTTCAATCATAAATAAGAACATAGATTCTTATGGAATGGATTTTTTTCATGGAAAATTTTCTGAGCTTTGTAAGTGGGTTGATGATGATTATATTTATCCAGAGGCTGATTATCTTATAGGAAAGATATATAAGCTTGAAGGTGAGACTGATTTGGCATATCAGTATTTGATTCGGGCTTATGATAACTTAAAGCGTTTGGACGTTCCTGATGTAAAATATGACATCCTTTATGAAATGGCTGAAATTTCAGAAATGAAGGATGATAATTCAAACTATGAGCAAAAGTTACTTGCTGTCCTTAAGGATGATAGTTTTTACACAGATGAAGGTTTTATGAATGCGCTTGTCCGCATTATAAATCAAAATAAGAGCGATTCCGTCCATAAATTCTTTCTTTTGTATCGGAGTGAAAATGATATTTCCATAAAAGCACTTGTATTGCTTAATGAATATTATTCTAACATTGGTCATGATGAAAAGGCATTGCGCTGTGCTGCTCTTGGAAGTATTGCTGCTGTAACGAAGATTGAAGAGGTTTTAAAAGATCGCCTGATTGATTATTCTTATACAGATTTTGCTGATTTGTTGCAGAAAGCTAGTTTATATAGTGACATTGTCAACTGGGGCAATGATAATGAAATTTGGAAACTGTTTTATAATCTAGCTGTTACAAGTACAGGCTGTGAAAATAAGATATTTGCAAAATCGTTACTGGATATATTGTCAAAATATGAGCCTGAAGAATATTGGAAAAAGAAATCTTCTGTAAAATTGGCTTCTATAGAAAAATAAGTTAATACTGATTCAGAAAAGATGGCCGACTCCAATGAAAAGCTCATAATCTTTCATAGGAGAACGCCATTTTTTGTTTTTACTTAAATCAAATCCAAGACTTGCTCTGATTGCATAACTTTTCCATTTTTCTGGATATAAAATAAGTTCAAAGCCTCCAGCATATAATCCATTCCTTATGCTGAAATATTCACCAGTACCCCTGTTTTTTAATAATCCGATATCTAAAAATGGAGATATGTGCAATTCAAATCCTATGTAGCTTAACAGTTTACCCAATCCTGAATCTGTATTCTTTATATTGAACCAGTCTAGCCAGTGTGTTGAAAATACATGAATTGGTATTCCAATGTTAAATGTGAGGGCACTTTCCGTTTCCAACGCAAAGTTATCTTCATCAATAACAAAATCCTTGAAAATCTGCTTATCAAGAATACCTCTCAATTGAGGACCTATATTCATGACAGAATTTACCATTGTAAAAAAATTTAGATTTGCTTCTATTCCTATTATATTTTTATAGCTTTTGTAAAAACTAGCATTCACAGATAGATATGGAATATACATATCTGATAGTTTTTCAGCTGAGTTTGAATTAAAGTTTCTAGACAGTGATTGTGTCGTTGAAATAAAATAACCGTTTCTGAAATTACCAACCCAATCAACATGTTTAATTGAAGTCCTCTGTCCGGCTGTCAGTTTTGGAGTGTCCCTTAGTTTTTTATTATTTTCATCAATTCCGTCAAAATCCCAGTTATATGTTACTTGTACAAACGGAGTATAAGTAACTGTTGCCTTGTCATTAAGTAGCCCTATCAGCATAGGCATTGAAATCATTCCTGTTTCACTAAAGTAGAAATCATCATCATATTTTTTGTAATCAGAATTTTGAAACACAGATTGGATGAAGTCAAACTTTAGAAAATTGTTTCCGACAGGAATTCCTATGTCGAGGCCAGTTGAGGCTGCAAAATCTGGTTTTCCCTCATCTAATGTCCAGTTTATGTTAAACATATTTATCCAGGAATTTTTTGTTGCGCCTACAGAGAATGGATACGCATAATTGAAATATCCTCCAAGAGTAAGTTTTGACATGTTATCTGGTTCTTTTTCTGTTCCCAGCTGTCCGATTGCACCTATTCTGAGAGGATTCATAAGGCCAAGAAAATTCTGATCCTGCATGATAATTCTCAATGAAGAACCACTGTTTGAATCTACAGACGGGCAGGGAATGATGACAAAAGATTCTGTATCATAAAATGAAAATATTGCCTTTACAAGCTGAATTCCATTTTCCTGAAGTTCTGTTAATTCATAATTATATGTTATGTTTGTCAGCAGCCTTGTATTTTCAATTTCCTGCTTTATGTTTGCTAATGCAATTTCCAGTTCTTCGAGACTCGAATAAAGTCTATCTGTATTTATTGGTGTAATTTTTTGTCTTAAGATAGACGGATTCGTTTTTCCGTTAGAGATAAAATCAACAATATCCAACTTATATTTTTTTGCAGAAATTGAGAAAACATAAAAATCAGATAGAAAAGAGAGTAATATAAAAATTAAAATACATTTAATTTTTATTTTCATCTATCTAATAAGCTCCACTTCCTTTCAGTACAACCCAGACTGTTTTTAGAATAATCCAAATATCAAGCCATACAGACCAGTTTTGTATGTAATAAGTGTCCAATGTAATTCTTTCTTCATAACCTGTATCACTTCTTCCTGAAATTTGCCACATGCCGCTAAGTCCAGGCTGTACAGAAAGAACATAATCCGCATATTTTCCGTATTTTACCAATTCAGGTTCTGTTACTGGACGTGGCCCTACAAAAGACATTTCTCCTTTAAAAATATTCCAAAGTTGTGGCAATTCATCAAGGCTGGTTCTCCTTAAGAATTTTCCAAAAGGTGTTACTCTCGGATCATCTGTAAATTTTCTGTCTTTTTCCCATTCAGCTGCGCGTACAGGGTCTGTAGCAAGTATGTCCTGCAATTGCTTTTCTGCATCTGTTACCATGGAACGGAATTTCCAACATGTAATTGTCTTGTGATCCTTTCCAATTCTTTTGTGGCCGTAAAAAACAGGTCCTGGCGATGTCTTTTTTATTATGAGTGCAATAATTCCTGTAAGAATAAGAACAAAAGGAGATGCCACAAGGCATAAAAATAAATCTATGCAGCGTTTTGCAAAAAGGGATGCACTTTTTGTAAGGTAATTTGTTGAAGAAAAACCAAGAATTCCTCCAAAATCCCTCATGTTCAAGGACATGTTTGTTGCCAGCTGATTTTTCGGTACTTGTATCATATATCTGTAATTCATCTTTATCTTCTCAATATCCTTATCATAGTCACAAACTATAGCAACTTTTATGTTCAGTCGTTTTATAGTTTCTCTTAATACCTCTGTATCATAAAAAACCGGCACGCCTTGATAGTTGTCGGCATTTATGTCTCTATCTACTATTATTACAACCGGAATATATCCGAAGTTACGGTTTTTTAAAAGTCTGTTTACTATTGTGTAAGCGTTAGTTCCTTTGGAATATACAACAGCCGGTACTCCCCACCAATGCCTTTTGCCAAAGAATATTCTTGAAGCTTCTCGACCGGACGGTAATAGTATTGTTGCAAATGGCCATCCTGTCACAAGTGCGAGGGCAACAGGCCATCTGTAGCGCGATTCAAGATTGATGCTCATTGCAATTCCCATAAAAGCAAAAAACGTACATAGGGAAAATCGCTTTACTTCTTGTTGAGGAGCAATTAATATACCTGGATACATGTTTGCAGCATAAAAAACAATAAGGATAAAGGGCAGGTATAAAGAATATTCAATAAAGGAACGAAAATTTATTGAAGGCGGGCTTATAAGATTTACTATGAAAAAACCTGTTCCGATGCATAAAAAAACAATGACTGCATCTACCAAAGCTAGGGCAAGACCTGAAAAAAATGAAGTAGTTCTTTTAAAATGATGATGAAAATCCTTTTCAAATTCAGTTTCTGTCATGATATATTATCTTAATGAAAGACCCTTTAAATAAAATTATTTCTTATGTGTAAAAGTTACAATTTCGGCTAAAATTTCCTGTGCAGAAACCTTATATGAATAGCTTGTAGGAATGATAACATTTTTTACTGTTTTATTGCATAATTCTCAAAGTTTATCTGCATGAT
>CAMVHR010000023.1 GCA_947167345.1 uncultured Treponema sp. | reverse complement strand
TTCGTGGTAAGGACGGTGTTGGTGCTGTAATGGATAACATGGAACTGGAACGTGAGCGTGGAATCACAATCCAGTCAGCAGCAACTCAGGTTCAGTGGAAAGACATCACAATTAACCTTATCGACACTCCGGGTCACGTTGACTTTACAGTTGAAGTAGAACGCTCTCTTCGCGTTCTTGATGGTGCTATCATGATTCTTTGTGCTGTTGCAGGTGTTCAGTCACAGTCAATTACTGTAGACCGCCAGCTTAAGCGCTACCATGTACCTCGCATTGCATTTGTAAACAAGTGTGACCGTCAGGGTGCAAACCCAATCCGTGTTTGCGGACAGCTCCGTGAAAAGCTCGGACTTAACGCACACATGATGGAGTTGCCAATCGGTCTTGAAGATAAGCTCGAAGGTGTAGTAGACCTCGTTTCAATGAAAGCCATCTACTTTGATGGTAATGCAGGCGAAATCATCCGTTATGCAGAAATTCCTGCACACCTCGTAGAAGATGCAAACAGATACAGAACAGAGCTTCTTGATGCAGTTTCAAACTTTGATGACGACTTGATGGAAGAAATCCTTGAAAACGGATATGACAACATTGCAGAAGAAAAGATTATTGCTGCTGTACGCAAGGGTACTCTTTCAGAGCAGTTTGTTGGTGTATTCCTTGGATCTGCACATGCAAACAAGGGTATTCAGCCAGTTCTCGATGCTGTTGAAAGATATCTTCCAAATCCAACTGAAGTTCACAACTATGGTCTTGACCGTGATAACAACGAAGCTCAGGTTGAGCTTTTCAACGTACCTGACAAGCCTTGTGTAGCACTGGCATTTAAGCTTGATGACGGTCAGTTCGGTCAGCTTACCTATGTTCGCATCTATCAGGGCAAAATCGTCAAGGGAGACGAACTTTACAACGTTCGCGCACAGAAGAAATTCAAGGTTGGTCGTATTGTCCGCATGAACTCAGCTACAATGGAAGACATCAACGAAGGTCAGCCAGGTGACATCATTGCATTGTTCGGTGTTGACTGTGCTTCTGGTGATACATTCTGTGGCGGTGGACTTAACATTGCAATGACATCGATGTTCGTTCCAAATCCTGTCATTTCTCAGGCAATTACTCCTAAGAACAAGCAGGATGCTGCAAACATGGCAAAGGCTCTCAACCGCTTTACAAAGGAAGACCCAACATTCCAGACTTATGTTGATCCAGAGTCTAACCAGACAATCATCAAGGGAATGGGTGAGCTTCACCTTGAAGTATACGTTGAGCGCATGAAGCGTGAATATAAGTGCGAAGTAGAAGTTTCACAGCCAGAAGTAGCATACCGCGAGTCAATCACTGCACGCGCAGACTTCAACTACACCCACAAGAAGCAGACTGGTGGTTCAGGTCAGTACGGTCGTGTTGCAGGTTTCATGGAACCAATCGCAGACAAGGACTACGAGTTTGTTGACTCTATCAAGGGTGGTGCTATTCCTAATGAATACATTCCATCTTGTGACAAGGGATTCAAGAAGGCAATGGAAAAGGGTTCTTTGATTGGTGCTCCTGTTGTTGGCGTACGCTGTACAATCAACGATGGTCAGTATCACCCAGTTGACTCTTCTGATATTGCATTCCAGACAGCTGCTATCGGTGCATTCCGTGAAGGCTATGCAAAGGCAAAGCCAGTTATTCTTGAACCAATCATGAAGGTTCAGATTGCAGGTCCTACAGAATTCCAGGGAAACATGTTTGGTCTTATCAACCAGCGCCGTGGTGTTATTATTGACTCTTCTGATGAAAACAACACATCTACAGTAAACGCTGAAGTACCTCTTTCAGAAATGTTCGGATTCTCTACAATCCTTCGTTCTTCTACACAGGGTAAGGCTGAGTTTACAATGGAATTTGAGAAGTACGGAAAAGTTCCAAACAACGTTGCTGACGAACTCATGAAGAAATATGCAGAATCTCGCAAGGCTAAATAAGGAGGCGTTCCATGGCAAAACAGGATCTTTTTGAAAGCAGCCCGATCCGTGCATTCGACGGAGTAACAAACGGCGGTCTTAAAGCAGGCGAACTTGGTTTGGTAACTGCAAAAAAGGGACTCGGAAAAACATCTGTATTGGTACAGTTTGGTATGGATACACTTCTGAACGGCAAACAGCTTGTTCACGTTTCCTTTGACCAGCACAGTTCCAACGTTATTTCTTGGTACGATGGAATCTATACAGAGATTTCAAAGAAGAAGTCTATTCCTAATGAAGCAGACGTTAAAGAGCAGATTGTACGCAACCGCACAATTCTGAACTTTAACCAGGACAACTTCAACCTTGAAAAGGTTGTAAACACACTCAATGCCCTTAAGGCTGGCGGAATTGAAGTTGCAACTGTTGTTATTGACGGTGTTGACTTCGCAAAAGCACAGGAATCTGACATTCAGTGTGTTGCAAACTATGCAAAAGCTACAAAGACTAAGGTTTGGATTGCTGCAACAGCAGAAGGCGATGAGTTGAAAGATGCTGCACCGAAGGACATTCTTCCTTACTTCACAGCAGTCGTTCACCTTGTTTCTAAGAATGCCGTTACACAGCTTGACATTCAGAAGTTTGGTGATGCAAAGAATGTTGAATCAACTCTTAAGCTTGATTCCAAGACTTTGCTCATTACAGCAAAATAAATACTGACTTGCAGTAATTGCTATGAATAGCAGAGACCGGTTCAACAAGAGCCGGTCTTTTTTATTTTATAAACGCTGCATATTTTCAAAGACTTGAAAAAACACTATACTTACAAAGGAAATAATTCTGTTTACAGGAGAAATAAATGGCAGACACAATGCATGCATTGAAAAAGAACCCGAACTGGAAAGGACGCAGAGGCCCTGTAGTTCTGGTAATTATGGACGGCGTAGGATACGGCAAATACGAAGAAGGAGATGCTGTAAAGGCTTCAAAAATGAAGTATCTGGACTGGTTTACAAAGAACTGTCCACACACCCAGCTTAAGGCACACGGAACAGCAGTAGGACTTCCTTCTGATGATGATATGGGAAACTCAGAAGTTGGACATAACGCAATTGGATGCGGACGCGTATTTGCACAGGGAGCAAAACTTGTAGGAGAATCAATTTCTTCTGGCAAGATGTTTACAGATGCTACATGGCAGAAGCTTACAAAGAACGTCAAGGACAAGAATTCTACCCTTCACTTTATTGGACTTGCCTCTGACGGTAACGTTCACAGCCACATTGATCACCTTAAGGCAATGGTTGCACATGCTTACAAAGACGGCATTAAGAAAATTCGTGTACATGCCCTTCTTGACGGACGCGACGTAGATCCAACATCCGCACTTGTATATATTACACCACTCGAAGAATATCTTGCATCTTTCAAGGATGCAGACTATCAGATTGCTTCAGGTGGCGGACGCATGTTCATTACAATGGACCGCTACAATGCAGACTGGCCAATGGTACAGAGAGGTTGGTACGCACATGTTCTTGGAGAAGGCCGCATGTTTGAGTCAGCGACACAGGCTATCGAAACCTACCGCAAAGAAAATGCAGGACTTCTTGATCAGGACATGCACGAATTTGTAATTGCAAAGGACGGAAAGCCTGTCGGAACTATTGAAGACGGAGATTCTGTAATTCTTTACAACTTCCGCGGAGACCGCGCCCTTGAAATTACAAATGCGTTCGAAGCAGACTCTAGCTTTGACAAATTCGACAGAAAACGTGTTCCTGCATGTGAGTATGCAGGAATGATGGAATATGATGGCGACGCACACATTCCTCATCAGTATCTTGTAAACCCACCAAGCATTGACCGCACAATGGGTGAATATCTTACAAAGACAGGTGTAAAGCTCCTTGCAATTTCTGAGACACAGAAGTACGGACACGTAACATACTTCTTTAACGGAAACAAGCAGGGCAAGTTTGATGACAAGCTTGAAGACTATGTAGAAGTTCCTTCTGATGTAGTACCTTTTGAACAGCGCCCATGGATGAAGTGTGCAGAAATTACTGACAAGGTAATCGAAGCAATCAAGTCTGGTAAATATGACCACATCCGCCTTAACTATCCTAACGGAGACATGGTTGGACACACAGGCGTATTCAATGCTGTCGTATGTTCAATGGAAGGCATGGACTTGCAGCTTGGCCGCCTTAAGGCTGCTATAGATGAAGCAGGAGGCATTCTCTGCCTTACAGCTGACCATGGAAACTCAGACGACATGTACGAGCACAATAAAGACGGTTCTGTAAAGATGGACAAGAACGGTGAGCCAAAGGCAAAGACAAGCCATTCATTGAATCCTGTTCCTGGAATCATCTATGACCCAGAATTCAAAGGTGAATATGACAATACGTCACTTAATTCAGGACTTGGAATTTCATCATGGGCAGCAACACTCATGAATCTGATGGGATATGAAGCACCTACAGACTATGACAAGTCTTTGATAAACTTAAAGTAAAAGGCTTTTTTTAGATTAAAAATGAGCATAAGGTCTCGTAGTTACGAGATCTTATGCTCACACATGATTTTCCATGGATTTTACAACCCAGTACCTTACACAACAAATTATTGCTTACATAGGAAACAAGCGAAAACTCCTGCCTCTCGTATATAAAGCAATTGAAAGCACAGGATTGCCTATACAGCCAGGATTAAAGTTTTTTGATGTATTTTCTGGCAGTGGCAGCGTTTCACGACTTGCAAAATCAATGCAGTTTGAATTATATACAAATGACTGGGAAGAATACGCATACATACTGAACAAAGGCTTTGTTGAAACAGACAAAAGCCAGTTGGAAAACCTTTTTGGTGCAGAAAATCAGTTGTCGAAGCTGATTTCAAAAATCAATAAACTGAAGGATCCTGCGGAATCAAAGCAGTATATAGCAAAATACTATGCTCCAAAAAGTTTTGACATTGAAAAGGCTGACTTCAGGACAGAACGACTGTTCTATTCTAGAGAAAATGCACTTGCAATTGATAAAATACGAAACTATATAGAAAAGCATTTTCCTGCAAATTCAGATGCACAGACGGAACAGAAAAGGAACCTTTTTATAGCCCAGCTCATCTATGAAGCTGCAACACACACAAATACCTCTGGAGTATTCAAGGCATATCACAAAGGCTTTGGAGGTCACCGAAAAGATGCCTTGACCAGAATACTTAAGCAGATCGAATTACATGAACCTGTACTTATTGATTCACAATTTCCGGTACACGTTTACAAACAGGATGCAAACACACTTGTAAAAAGCAACAGTTTACCACGGATGGACATTGCATATCTTGACCCCCCATACAACCAGCATCAGTACGGAAGCAATTACCACATGCTAAACACAATTGCACGTTGGGATCATATTCCAGAACCGTTGGAACTAAACGCCAAGGGAGAGCTAAAAGAAAAAGCAGCAATCCGTCACGACTGGGTAAAAACAAAATCTTCTTACTGTTACAAGGGGGAAGCAGAATCAGTTTTCCGCGACTTAATAGAAAACCTGAATGCACATTACATTCTCATAAGCTACAGTACAGATGGAATAATTCCTTTTGAGAAAATGAAAGACATCTGTACCCGAAAAGGAAAGGTTTCTATTGTTACAAACGAATATACAACATATCGGGGTGGAAAACAGAGCAATAAAAGGCAGAATACCAACATTGAATTCATTCTATGCATTGACACAGAAAAGAAAACAGATAAGGCAAGCCTGGACAAAATAGATGCCATGCTCGCTAGAAAAAAGGCAATGCTACTGTTCAAGCAGAAATTTTCAAAACAAAAGCTTTATAAAAATCTTTGCATTGAGAAAGACAATTCTTTATCAGTACAATGTGCAGGCAAAAAAATCATCCTCAAAACTGATAATTTTTTTGATGTGAATCCACCTGACAACATTGAACAACTGACAATAAACGAGCTAAAACAGCTACATGACATTCTTTCACAGTGCATCTGTTCCACAAAAGAAGAAGAGCTGGAAGAATTACTTGATAAAGTAAATTCAAATGAAGCCTCTGACAAGCTTATTAAAACAATTCCTAAGACACTAAAAAAACTTGCAAGCAAAAAGAACAGGGACAAGTTTTATTTCTGGATTGAAAAGATAGAGCAGCTAAAAGATTCGCATAAAGAAAGTTATTACAAAATAAAGCCACAAATTGAAGACATAAAACTATTAGGAATGGAGAGATTTTCTACATGACAAAAAATGCAATCGCAAAAAAAATAACCAGCTCGGGAAACATTTCGATTTCCGAACTGGTTTAAAGGCATATCGAAAAACTCTCTGAAAGTTAATTCAAAAGCATTCTATCCGAAACTGGATTTTCATCACTTCCACTCACAGTAACAAACTTGTCCAGCAAATTCTGAACCTGAAGGTTCTTTTTTTCTTCACCAGAAACATCATAAACAATATGACCGTCCAACATCATTATAAGGCGGTTACCATAGCGAATGGCATGCTTCATATTGTGAGTTACCATAAACGCAGTAAGGTTATCCCTCTTAACAAAATGCTCCGTCAATTCTAGAACTTTATGAGCTGTTTTAGGGTCAAGAGCTGCTGTATGTTCATCCAGCAACAAAAGCTTAGGCTTTTGCAAAGTAGCCATAAGAAGAGTCAGTGCCTGTCTTTGTCCGCCAGAAAGCAACCCGACTTTAGCAGCCATGCGGTCCTCAAGTCCCAGTTCAAGCATGGCAAGCTGCTCTCGAAAACTCTCTTTTTCTTTCTGGGTAATTCCCCATCGAAGACCTCTAGACTTTCCACGCCTGTAGGCCATTGCAAGGTTTTCCTCAATCTCCATTGATGCTGCGGTTCCCATCATAGGATCCTGAAAAACCCTGCCGAGATATTTTGCACGAACATGTTCTTTCTGTTCTGTAATGTCCACTCCATCAAGAACAATAGAACCGCAATCACATTCATAAACACCTGCAATCAAATTAAGGAGCGTAGACTTGCCTGCTCCGTTACCGCCAATGACAGTAACAAAGTCGCCCTCATTCAGCGTAAGGCTTATGTCTTTCAAAGCCTTGCGTTCAGTAATAGTACCAGGATTAAATGTCTTTGAAACATGACTTAAAGCAAGCATTATTCTGCACCTCCCACACCAGTTTGATTAGCGACATTGTGTTTATGAGAAGGATTTTTTTTAGAAAAGTTTTTCTTTATCACAGGAACAGACAAAGCTATGGCTACAACAATTGCAGACAAAAGCTTTAAATCCTGTGTTTTCATGCCAAGCTGAAGAACTATTGCAATGATAAGGCGGTAAATTACAGAACCGCATACGACAGAAAGCAGATAGTACCAGAAAGCAATACGCCGGCCAAAAATCACTTCGCCAATAATGATTGAGGCAAGACCGATTACAATCGTACCAATCCCCATGCTTACATCACCAAAACGCTGCTGCTGCATGACAAGAGCACCAGAAAGGGCAACAAGACCATTTGAAACCATGAGAGCAAGAATCTGCATGTTATCGGTATTAACGCCCAAAGCACGGCTCATGTGAGGATTATCACCAGTGGAACGGATTGCACAACCAATTTCTGTACCGAAAAACCAGTACAAGGCAGAAATAAGGGCCGCACAAAACAAAACTCCCGTTATAAGACTTGAAATTGACGTGGCATTGTCTTTAAATATTTCGCCAAGATGCAGCCACTTGCTAACATAATTCATTGATGTCATGTCCGCACGAGAAAGAGGCTTGTTAGGACCACCCATAATATGCAGATTTATGGAATATAATGCAAGCATCATAAGAATTCCGGCAAGTATTCCAGGAATCTTAAGCTTAGTCGTCAAAAGCCCAGTCAAAAGACCTGCCACAGACCCTGCCAGAATTGAAACAATCATGGCAGGAACAGGATTCCATCCAGTGGCAATCAGAATTGCACAGGTACAGCCGCCTGTTGCAAAACTTCCGTCAACAGTCATGTCAGGAAAATCAAGAATCTTAAATGTAATGTAAACCCCCAAAGCCATTACAGCCCACAAGACACCCTGAGAGACTGCGCCAACCATGGCATTGGAAAATGAAGCTATACTGAGAAACAACATAGGCAAACTTACTTCAAAAGATCTTCCGGAATAGTAATTCCAAGTAATTCAGCAGTATCCTTATTGTAAGAAAAATCGCATGTTGACAGATACTGAACAGGCATTTCCGCAGGCTTCTTGCCATTCTTCAAAATATCAACTGCCATTGCAGCTGTCTGCTTTCCAAGTTCGTAATAGTTGATGCCGTAAGTAGCAAGTCCACCGCCCTGCACCATTCCGTCTTCACCAACAATAACAGGAATCTTTGCTTCATTTGCAACCATCGATACAGTTGCCATGCAGCTTGCAATCATATTGTCTGTAGGGGTATAAATTGCATCAACTTTACCAGCAAGACTCTGAACAACCTGCTGCACCTCGTTTGTATTTGAAACAGTTGCATCAACATAGCTCAGTCCAACCTTATCACAAGCTTCTTTTGCAAGATTTGCCTGAAAACGAGAATTCTCTTCGCTAGAACAGTAAAGCATAGCAACCTTTTTTGCATTTGGAATAAGGCGCTTCAAAAGGTCAATCTGAGCGGCACAAGGAGTAAGGTCAGAAGTACCAGTAACATTTGTTCCTGGCAGTTTATTGCTGTTTACAAGCTGAGCAGATTCAGGATCTGTAACAGCAGTTATAAGCACAGGTATTTCAGTAGTAAGGTTTGCAACAGCCTGAGCAGCAGGAGTTGCAATTGCAAGAATAATATCATTGCGGTCAGAAACAAGTTTCTGAGCAATGGTAACACAGTTAGCCTGTTCTCCCTGTGCATTTTGATAATCAACCTTAATATTTTCACCGTTTACATAACCGGCATCTTTTAGTCCGTCAACAAACCCCTGATAAGAAGCATCAAGAGCAGGATGCTCTACAAGCTGAACAACACCAATTTTAATAACCTTCTTGGAATTACATCCTGTAAGAAGAGCCAAAGCAGCAACAACAGCTGTCATGAATGATACAACCTTTTTCATTTTTTTTCCTCACAATGAAAATTTTCGTTTCTAACTATAGTAAAAAAGTTTCTTTTACTCAATAAGAATTTTCAACATCTTCTGCATTTATTACGGTCAAAAAAACACAATCAAGTTTATATAATAAGTATGGACAAATTAGAATCAGATTACATGTCAAAACGCTCTCATCCCGACATTCGGGAATTAACAATAAAAAACGGAATCAGCTATCCCAGTGACTCAGAACTGCTCATGCTGATGCTAGGCTCTGGAACACAGGATACTCCCGTCAGAGAGCTGGCCAAAAAAGTCATTAATGTCATGAATGCCAGCAATCAGGACAATCTTATTCAGAACTTAAAAGACATTAAAGGAATGGGAACATCAAAGACTCTGGCTGTTGCAGCAGCCCTTGAACTTGGACGAAGAAGAAATTCATTCCTTAAAGCCGTAATAAACAAGCCTAGGGACATAATCCCCTACATTCAACACTATGCAATGGAAACCAAAGAGCATTTTATATGCGCTTCATTAAACGGTGCTCATGAAATTCTTAAAATCAGGGTCATTTCAGTAGGAACAATAGACAAAACATTAATCCATCCAAGGGAAATATTTTCAGATCCTATTGCAGAGCACGCTTCTGCAGTAATATGCAGCCACAATCATCCTTACGGAGCCTGTCTGCCAAGCCAAGCCGACATTGAAAGCACAAGGACCATAAAGAATGCAGCTGACATACTTGGAATTGCTTTTTTAGATCATATTATTCTTACAAAATCTGAGTATTTCAGCTTTCTGGAGCATGAAATGCTATAAAAAGGAACACTTATGTAGTCAAAGCAGAGAATATTCTATATAATTTGAAAAAGGATTCTATGCTTTCCATCATAAAAATAGTAATTTCAGCCGCAACCGTCCTCTTCATGTTTTTTGTTCTTTTTTTTGAAAGAAAAGAAGCAACGAGGCGCTTTGCATGGCTTTTACTCCTGTATCTTCTGCCAGGCATAGGAATCATCCTGTACATTATGTTCAGCGGACACGTTTTTACTGGCACAAGAAGAATGCAGGAAGTTAATGCAACAGCGGACAACATTACCAAACCTCTACGTGACATGCAGAAACGCATTCTAAGCGAGAACCGAAGCCATATTCCAAACCATGTCATAAAAAACTTTTACCCGCTGATGGACATGAACCTTCAAAAAGGAAACAGCCTTTTGTCATTTGCAGACTGCAATTCCACTATTTACTGCTACGGAAAAGAATTCTTTGAAGATTTGTGCGATGAACTGCAAAAAGCAAGACATTCCATTAACATGGAATACTTTATCTTTCATTCTGATAAAATTGGCAACAGAATAATGGACATTCTGTGTCAAAAGGCAAAAGAAGGTGTAGAAGTCAAGCTTATCTATGACGATTTCGGCTCCATAAGGACAACTACACGGTTTTTCAGGCGACTGAATAATGCTGGTGGAAAGGCAAGACCCTTTTTTCAGATAAGGCTGGGGCTGCCGTTGACGCTAAATTACCGCAACCACAGAAAACTTACAATCATTGACAGCAGAATTGCCTACATAGGCGGCATCAATATAGGCGATGAATATCAGAACCAGAGCAGACGATACAAGCTCAACTGGAGGGACACCGCAATAAGACTGACAGGAAGCTGTGTCTTTGACATGCAGACGACATTCCTTACCGACTGGTACTCTCAGGATGCGTGGATCAAGCGAACAAGGACACTGCAAGAAGCTGCACAATATTTTCCAGTATCACTCATTACAAGCCTTACGGAAGTTTCTGAATTTGAAGATGAAGAAAAGCTTTTGAAGACGATATTCAGCAGGCAACATATTCCGACACAAGTACTGGCCTGTGGTCCAAACAATGTACAAAAAGCAAACATACAAGACGCCTTCATTCGCATGATAATGAGTGCAAAGAAAAACGTATACATAGAAACCCCTTATTTTACACCTACCGAAGAATTCTACAATGCCCTAAAGATTGCAGCATATACAGGTGTAAATGTACATATCATAATCCCCGGCACATGGGATAAATTTTACATGAAGGCAGCATCGTTTGAATTTGCACGCGAAATGTGTGCAGACGGCATTCATTTTTACCTGTACCCGGGATTCATCCATTCAAAAATGATAACAATAGATAAAAAGATAACTTCCATAGGCAGCACAAACATAGATAACCGAAGTTTTTCACTTCACTACGAAGAAAATGTCATCTTTTATGATGAAAAATTCTCAGGCCGATGCGAAAGCATTTTTGAACGCGACAGAAAGATTTCCATGCCTGTAACAAAAGAATATTTTGACCAGAAAAGCATCGTAAAAAGAGCTTTCTGGTCTTTGTGCAAGTTGTTCTCACCGTTTATGTAATTTTGACAGCCATACAGCTTTGACACTCATGCTGAATGCTGTTATAGTAATAGAATGAAACTCTATTCAGCAAAACAAGTCTTAAAAATATCACTATTGGTCGCAATATTAGCTGCCGGAACAACGGCATTTATATGCAATAAAAGCAATTCTGCATCTGCAAAAAATACAGAAAAAAAGACCGGCTCAGCGTTACCTGAAGTACAACTAGACAATCAATCTTTGTCTATAGAAGAAGATGTTGTTTTAGAAACAAACACACCTGTCTTACAGGTAATCAACGAGTCTTCTACATACACACAGGATGAAGCGCAGAATATTTCAGTTTACGAACGCTGTAATGAGGCCGTAGTAAACATTACAACTCAGGTCATGGGCTACAACTGGTTCTATGAGCCTGTCGTTACACAGAGCGGTTCTGGCTCAGGCTCGATCATTGACAAACGCGGATATGTAATTACAAACGTACATGTTATCGAAAATGCTTCTACAATAACAATTTCACTTGCCGACGGTTCTTCTTACGAAGGTCATGTTATCGGTCAGGACAAGGAAAGCGACATTGCAGTACTAAAATTTGACCCTCCATCTACAGTTGAGCTTAAAACAATCTCATTCGGAGACAGCACAAACTTAAAAGTCGGTCAAAAAGTCATTGCCATCGGAAACCCTTTTGCTTTGGAACGTACAATGACAACAGGCATAATCTCAGGACTTGGACGTCCTATTCAGGAAAGTACGAACGTCATTATCCGCGATATGATTCAGACAGATGCCGCTATCAACCCAGGAAACTCTGGAGGACCACTTTTAGACAGTCAGGGACGCATGATTGGCATTAACACAATCATTTACTCTTCAAGCGGCTCATCAAGCGGAGTCGGCTTTGCAGTACCTGTATCTACAGCACGGCGTGTTGTAGCGGACTTAATCAAGTACGGAAAAGTAAACAGAGGCGTCATGCTTGTTTCTCTTGTTCAGAACACAAGCAGAATTGCAAATTACGTCGGATACGGAATATCCACTGGCATGATTGTAAGCAAAGTACGTTCCGGCAGTGAAGCAGATAAAGCTGGAATCAAGGGAGGAACAAAAGCCGCTCAGTACGGACGCTCATTCAATCCGCAGACAATTTATCTTGGCGGTGACATTATCACTGCAATTGATTCCATTCAGATATCAAAACTTGCAGACTATTACAGTGCACTGGAAAATAAAAAGCCAGGCGATACTGTAACAGTAACGGTATACCGTGACCAGAAATATGAACAGCTTACAGTTGTTCTAGAAGGAGAATCTTCAGCCACTTCAATATAAGCAAGCAGCAATGAGAAAGTTTCAAGTAGTGTCGGAATATGAACCATCTGGAGACCAGCCGCAGGCCATAAAAAAGCTTGCGGATGGCATTGCCAACGGAAACAGGTATCAGACCTTAAAAGGTGTTACCGGTTCCGGAAAAACTTTTACAATGGCAAAAATAATTGAAGCCGTTCAAAAGCCAACCCTTATCATAAGCCACAACAAAACACTTTCAGCCCAACTTTACAGAGAATTCAAGACATTCTTTCCTAACAATGCCGTTGAATACTTTGTTTCATACTACGATTATTATCAGCCGGAAGCATACGTTCCAGCACGCGATTTATACATAGAAAAAGATGCGTCAATCAATGAAGAAATAGACAAACTTAGACTTGCAGCAACATACAGTTTAATGGAACGCAGGGATGTAATCATTGTCTCGACAGTAAGCTGTATCTACGGTCTTGGAATGCCAGATCTGTACAAAGAAATGCGGACCCACATCGAAAAGGGGCAAGAGCTCGACATGCACAAATTTGCAGGCAAACTCATTTCAGTACAGTACCAGCGTAATGACATGGTTTTGGAACGCGGTAAATTCAGAATCCGTGGCGATACGATGGACATTTTTCCACCTTACATGGAAACCGATCAGGCATACAGAGTAGAGCTTGATTTTGATGAAATAGCAAGAATCGCCAGATTTGATGTTATTACAGGTGAGATCGTTGAAGAACTGGATGAGTTACAGCTGTATCCTGCCAAACATTTCGTTGTTCCACAGGAAATGCTTACTACAGCATCGCAAAGAATAGAGGAAGAACTGAAGGCAAGAGTTGAAGAACTAAGGGCACAGGGTAAGCAACTTGAAGCAGAGCGGTTAAAGACACGAACAACCTATGACATAGAAATGATGAAAGAAATGGGGTACTGCTCAGGCATTGAAAACTATTCAGGTCCTATATCTGGACGCAAACACGGTGAGCCTCCGGCAACACTCCTGCACTACTTTCCTGATGATTTTTTATGCATGATAGATGAAGCCCACGTTACAGTACCACAGATTGGAGCGATGTATGAAGGCGACAGAAGCCGCAAGCAGAATTTGATTGATTTTGGATTCAGACTCCCTAGTGCGCTGGACAACAGACCCCTAAAAGCTGATGAATTTACGAAAAAAATGAATCAGGTCATATTTGTAACTGCAACTCCGCGAAAAGAAGAAGTCCAGAAATCCTCCCAGATAGTAGAGCAGCTCATACGCCCTACAGGTCTTTTAGACCCTCTGATTGAAGTACGTCCAAGCGAAGGACAGATGCAGGACATTTATAAGGAAGTACAGGAGCGCATAAAAAAGAAGGAACGCTCTTTAATTCTTACACTGACAAAAAAAATGGCAGAAGACCTTTCTGATTATCTTACAGGTCTCAGCATGAAAGTAAAATACATTCACTCTGAAATAGATACATTCGAGCGTGTTGAAATTCTAAAGGCACTGCGTACAGGGGAAATTGACGTATTAATCGGCATCAACCTTCTAAGGGAAGGCATTGACTTGCCAGAAGTCTCTTTTATTGCAATTCTTGACGCAGACAAGATTGGATTTTTACGAAGTACGACATCCCTCATCCAGATTATTGGTCGTGCTGCACGTAATGCAGAAGGCAAAGTCGTCATGTACGCAGACAGAATGAGTGATGCAATGAAAGAAGCTATAGACGAGACTAAACGACGTAGAGAAATTCAGGAAGCCTATAACAAAGAACACAACATTACACCTAAAACAATTTCCAAGGCTGTTGAAGACATTCTGGAGCATAAAAAGGAAGAAGCAGCGGCAACAGCAGATATTGAGACAAAGGCAATAAAAAAGAATGCAAATCTTTTTGTTCCTGCTCAAAGGCACAAACTCATCGAAGTGCTCAAGAAAGAAATGATGGAGGCAGCCGACAGGCTTGACTATGAGCAGGCAGCTGCATTACGGGATCAGATTATAGAAATAGAAACGACATACGGAAAATAAGCTAAGCTAACAATTCCATAAGGGCATCATGATCAACGGCTTTAAGGCTGTGCTTTATCTTATTGTATTTTTCTACAAAATCCAAAGGCATGCTATATTCTTCAAGCATTGCAATGACATTGTCTGCATTTTTAAAGTCAAATGCGGCAACAAAATCTTTTAATGCAAAAAGGGCATCGTTCAAATCACTCTGTGAAATTTCGGGACGAGAATCTTGTTTTTGAGCAGAAACAAAATCGTCTTTGCCCAAAAAGCCGCCTATTAAAGGTTTGTATGCAAGATAATCTTCTATAAGCTTTGGAGTAAGAGCATTAATTTCATCAATGTTTTTTTCATTTCCGCATTTTTCAAGATACAGAGACTGACTTGACAAATCCTGTGCACCTATTAGCCTTGCGGAATTCTTCAACGCATGAACTTGAACTGTATATTCACGGATATTCTGCTCTGCTGCAAATTTCTTAATCTTTTCAGCCTGGTCTTCTATCAGTTCATAGAAATTTTCAGCTACAGACATAAAGTTGTCCATACCGCCACAGAATTTTAATGCATCATTGATATTTATTTTAAATCTATTAAAGAAATACGAAGCCAAGTCAATTGAAACAGAAGAAGATTCTGAAGACTTTTCCTCCTTTGAATCTTGAAAGCCTTCATCTCCCTTGTGAAGAACTTTCTCACTCGGAAGATATTTTATAATCATGGCTTCAAGAGCCTCACTTGCAACAGGCTTACTCAAATAATCCGTAAAGCCAGCCTTGATATAATTTTCCCTTGCACCAGAAACAGCATTTGCAGTCAATGCAATTGCCGGAGTTTCCTCACAGGCATTGTCAGGAGTATCCTGCAAAATATGAAAAGCTTCCACTCCGTCCATTTCCGGCATCTGATGATCAACAAAAAGAATGTCATATTTTGTAGCTGAAGCTTTTTCAATAAATTCTCTTCCACTGCCAGCAGTTTCAATTTGAATTCTAGTCTTCTTGAGCAATCCTCGTATAACAGACAGGTTGACAGGAATATCATCTACAACAAGAATGGAAGCATTTGGAGCTTGGAAAGACTCCTGATATTCTTTTTGCTCAACATTTTGCTTATGACGTTCATTGAAATTGCCCATTGCAGCCCAATCAACGACTTTCTGATTTACGGAGAACGAAAATTCACTGCCTTTTCCATATTCACTCTTTACATTAAGCTGAGAGTCCATAAGGAACAAAAGTTTTTTTACAATATTAAGTCCAAGTCCAGTTCCTTCAATACTGCGGTTACGCATCTCTTCCATGCGCTCAAATGGAGAAAACAAACGAGGCAAATCCTCTGCCTTCATGCCTATACCAGTATCAGATACTGATATATTCATCACAATGGAAACATCATCTCGCTTTTCCCATCCAATATTAAGAACAATAAAACCTTCATTAGTATATTTTACTGCATTTGTAAGAATATTTATTACACACTGTTTTATGCGGTTTTCATCTCCCTTCAAGCGGTAAGGCATTGTAGGATCTATGTTAACCACAAGCTCAAGATTTTTCTTTTGAGCACGAGGCAAAATCATATTCATTATGTCATTAATCATAGATGACAAATCATATTCTACCTCAATAATCTCCATCTTGCCGGCTTCAATCTTAGAAAAGTCTAGGACATTATTGACAAGAGAAAGAAGAACTTTTCCTGAACTCTGAATATTGCTTGCATATTCCCTTATATTAGCGTCCTTTGTTTCGCGCAAAATCATTTCATCCAAACCAAGAACAGCATTAATAGGCGTTCTGATTTCATGTGACATGCTTGAAAGGAATTCGCTCTTTGCCTTATTTGCAGCATTAGCAGCCGCAGCCATCTGTTCAAGTTCTGTCGTTGTTGCTTCAAGGAATTTTACAAGGCGTTGTGCCAAAGGAATAACCACATTGTCATTTTCCCATTCAGATTCATCTTCCTTATCAATCTGACGCTGGCGTTCAAGAGCCTCCATCAAATCTTTATGCTTCATCTCACCTTCTCTCATTCCAACAGAAATGAGAGATGAGTTTAAAACTCCACCAGCACCATTTTCATCAAGCAAAAATTCAGCAGATCCATAACCGTGGCAAAAATTCGTATTTACAGTCTCATAACAGGAAAGTTCCCTCTCAGAATCTTCTTTTAGAAAAGAACTTCGTGAAACACATATAAACAGCAGGAGTGCCTGAGATTCAAATTCATTCATGGCAATGCTGTCATTCAATGATTCCATCAATATATCATGCAGATTACCATAACTAAACTGTATCTTTTCACCTTCATAAATGTCACCGGAAAATACAACACTTTTTCCATCAACTTCTGTAGAACCAATGCGCCCTACCTTAAGCCCTTTTCTGTCAACAACAAGAGGAAAGTCCGCACTATTCTGCCTGAAATATTTATTTGGCAAAACACCCAGATATTTACGGTAAATATCAGTAGCAGGGGCATCATCAATTTTATAAACCCAAGAATTACGTGCTTCCGTAACCGTCATTTTTTTGCCAAATGGTTTCCACCCGAAGTTGTAGCTGGCTTTTATATGCAGATCTTCGCCCTGAAAAACAACTACAATAATCCCGTAGCTATATAATTCTTCTGAAAAAATATAGGGTACTGTAGACACATTTGTCATGTCCTTGACACTCGCCATCATTCCAAAAAAAGGAATATGCGTTTCATAGCTGGAAACTGTCGTAAAAAAATCGGAAATTGAAAGGGAATGTCCCGCGCCAAACACAAGAGCACCTTTTGCATTTTTGGTGCGAAGAAGTTCTTCTCCGATTATGTCACCTACAGAAAAAGGATCATCTTCAGTACAATCAAAATGATGTATTGTAAATGTCGAGTCTTCAAAAAAAAGAAAGCTGCATAATGTGCCGCTTGACTCATTCCATGACGAAGAATTGCCGGAAGCTGTTGTCAGACCAACGAGCACTATATCGGGAAGTTCCCTTTTTACAGTATTGATGATAGATTGAATATAAAACGAATCTGAACTGGATTCATAAACCTGCATAAGCTTGTGTTTAGAATTACGGTAAGAATCTTCAGTTTTTATAGAACAGACAAGCTGAAAAAATTCTCCCATTCCATGAACGACACGAGTATATTGAATCACCGGCAGATACTCCCTTTCGATGCAGATGCAAGAACCTCATTTCATTGAGGTTCTTGAGATGAATTTTGAGATTGAATTCGATTTTAGATAATCTCCTAACGTCCCTTGAAGAAATCATCTATTTTCTGCATAAGCTGATCTGTTTCCTGATTTTTTAGCAAATATTTTTCAGGTTTTGCAGAAAGAATTTTCATTACAGTCTCTTTATCATCTTTTGAGGTAAGGAAAATGACAGGAATCAATGCAGTGCGAGGATCATTCTTAAGCATCTCAAAAACCTGAAGCCCTGAAGCACCTGGCATTTCATAATCCAAAAGAATCAAATCTATACCCTGCTGATCCTGTGTCAGGAAAGAAATTGCATTTATGCCTGAAGTAACGATGGAAACATCATATTTCTTTGAAAAGAGATTACTCATAGCCCTAAGAGCAGTAGCGTCATCATCAACTACAAGAATTCTCTTTCTGCCAGCATAAGGTCCGGAATGCAACTGAAGGTTCTTTAACTTAGTCAAAATGTCAGGTACATTTATAGGCCTTGTAAAACTTGAGGAAACTAAAGTTTTAGGAATAAATTCATTTACCGCATTTATTTCTGTCTCATTACCTATAAGATACAATACGCGATCTTTCATGTCTTCTGACATTTTATTTTTCAAGAACTTCATAGTTCCACTGAATAATGTCGTATTGCCTTCCAAATATACTATAAAAATATCGGGCAAAGGTTCAAGCAATTGAAGCTCAACCAAATCAGGCTGGCATGTAGTAACTTCAAAACCAATATCTGAAATACCTTTTATCAACGTTTTTACAAGAAAATTTGCTTCCGTACAAATAAGTAATATTTTATTATCCATAAAGCCCGTCCTTTTCTTTTATTATAACACAGTATTTCTAAATATGGTAAAAAAATTTACTTGATTTTAATTTTTTCCTAAAAGGAGCTTATGTTCTGTCTTTTCTATAACTTCATCAGGAGTACTAGCTCCTGCAGTAATGCCGACAGTATTCATTGCATAAAATTCCTGCGGTATTTGAGTTTCGTTTTCAATCAAAGCTGCATGGCATATAGCACTTGCAGTGTCATACAAGCGTCGTGTATTTGCAGAATTTCTGCCACCGATAACAAGAATGCCATCAACATGTCCAGCCATGTTTTTCAGGGCATTCTGGCGTTCAAGTGTTGCAGAACATATAGAATTAAATACGACAATCTTATCATTTTTAGACTGCAAGAGTTTTGTTATCTTATCAAATTCTTCAGGGCTAAAAGTTGTCTGTGCAATCAAAACACACTTTTCAGGAACAGAAAGATTACAGGCTTCATCAACATTTTGCACGACAAAAGTCGGTACAGAATTCACTTCAGCAAATCCTATAATGCTCGTCACTTCGCCATGATTTCTGTCACCTGCAATAATGACTGCATAACCTTTTGAACTCCATTCTGCCGCCCGCTTCTGACTAAGATGCACCCTGGGACACGTTGCATCAACAATCTGTACGCAAGCCTGTTCCAGTTGAGCCATGACAGAAGGAGTTGTTCCATGAGCACGAATTATTACAACAGATGAAGAGTCAGCCAAAGAAAGCGTATCTTTGGTCAGAACTTTCAATCCTCTGTCTTCAAGATTGCTCAAAACCGTGGGATTATGGATTAGGGGACCTAAGGTGAATATTTTTTTGTGCAACAACTCATTTTCATGCAGAGATTTTTCAGCAGCCTCAACAGCCCTGCGAACTCCCATGCAATAGCCCAAAACGGAAGCACGAATAACTTTCATAGAAATGAGTATACTGTAGAGGGCAAAAAAAATCCACTGCAACAACTGTCACGAAAGCAACAGAGCAACAGTGGATTATTTAACACTATAAAACAGTGCTTAGTTAGTTACTAGGCATTGTTACAACATTGTCCGAAGAAACAGACTTTTCCTTATTCTTTTTTACAGAGTTACCAGACTTTTTTCTCATGAAAGAAATGAATCCAGAACTAATAAATATAGATGAATAACAACCAGAAACAAGACCTACAGTCAGAACGATTGCAAGATTCTTAATGCTTCCTGTTGTAAACACAAGCAATGAAATAGAAGCAAACAATGTAGTTACAGTAGTTAAGATTGAGCGAGTCAACGTATCATTCAAAGACTTATCGATAATATCATTGAAATCTTTTGACTCCACAGTCTTCATGTTCTCACGAACACGGTCAAGGATAACAACAGTTGCGTTAATAGAATAACCGAAGATAATCAAAACGCCTGCAAGAGTTGTGATTGAAAATTCAATCTGTGTCCAGCTCATGAATGTAAACATAATCAGACAGTCATGAAGCAAAGCAATTACAGCACCCAATGCAAAATCCCAGTGGAAGCGGATTGAAGCATATCCCCAAATAAGGAATATTGTCAAAACTGTAAGCAGTACAGACTTCAAAGCACTGTTGCTTGAAAGCCCGGAACTAACATAGTCAGTCTTGATAATTGCAACATTATTTGCACCAAATTTTGACTGGAGGGAACTTAAAATATTATTCTGCAATACCTGACTTGACTCAGAATCATCAGAAACCTTTGCGCGAATCTGAAAGCTACGGTTTTCATCAGTTCCAAGCTGCTTGATTTCAACATTCTGTTCTTTAAGAACATCACGCAGTTCATCAATTGAAACGGCAGAAGTTCCAGATGAAACATAAAGACGGAACGGAACATCAGAAGAAAGACGGGCAGTAACAGCATTATTAGTAAAAATGCCATAAGTATCTGCATTTCCATAATTTTTAACAGTTGCTGTAATGCCTTCAACCTTGTTAAGGGCAGAAGCAAGAGCTTCTATTGTTGGATTTTGACCATAAGTAAATGTACGAGTCTCATTCTCTGCACCAACACCACTTATAACAACATCAAGAGCTGTTGCAGAAGCATCAATACTTACAGTTGCAGAACCTTTATATGTAATCTCCATGGCAGCATCAGCAATACGGACTTCTTCCATAAGTCCTGGCTGAAAATCAATGCCAAAGTTAATACCGCGTATAAAAAAACTTACTATACCACTAAGTATAATGGCAGCACTTACAATAGCACAGCCAAGGAATGCCTTGCTGAATTTATAATTCTTATTCATTACTTTAACCTCCAGCTTATGCTCATTCCTTTCTTTTTCATGACCTCTGTATTAAAGTCAAAAATAAGACGTGAAACAACAAGAGCTGTAAATACTGTAGAAACAACACCAATTGCAAGGCTTACTGCAAATCCCTGAATAGAACCAGTTCCAAGCATTATCATAAAGAATGCCGCAATGAATGTCGTAACGTTAGAGTCCATAATTGCTGAAAGGGCATTATCAAAACCGGCACTGATAGAAGCAGCCCTATCTTTACCAAGACAAAGCTCTTCTTTTATACGCTCAAAGATGATAACGTTTGCATCAACAGCCATACCGATTGTAAGAATCATACCTGCAATAGTAGGCAATGTAATTGTAAGATTAAACGCACTCAAAATACTGAACATAATATACATGTTCAATACCTGTGCAACACATGCATTAAATCCTGCACCCTTGTACCATATAAGCATAAAGAGCATAATTGCAACAAGACCAACACCAAGAGCAAAAATACCCTGCTTTACAGCCTGATCTCCAAGAGAAGCTCCTATAACCTGCTGGCTTTCTACAGAAAGAGGAACATCAAGCCATGCCGTCTGCAAAACTTTTTCAAGGTTTCTAGCTTCCTGCTGACCGAATCCTGTAATGGAAACCTGACCACCAGTAATAGCACTCTGAATTGTTGCATTAGACTTTATTTTGTTGTCACTAAGAATAGCAAGACTCTGATGGATATGCTCACCAGTAAATTCACCAAAAATCTTAGCACCTTCAGCGTCAAGCGTAAAGTTTACAGAAGGCTTGTTTGTCAAGTTTTCAGTTCCTACAGTCGCAGACTTGATGTGCTTTCCGTCAAGAACAATTTCTTTCTTTACAACAAGATAGTTTACACGCTGATCAAGACCATATTCGTCAGTCAGATAATAACCGAACACTTCATCATCATCAGGAATGACAGAAGGATCTACAAGTCTTCCCTGTGAATCAAAAGTACTGTCAGGATGCTGTGCATAAAAAATCTGGAAAGCCTGAGTTGCATCATCATCAACAAGGCGGAAATTCAAAATACCGCGTCCTTGAATGATAGAGTTAATCTGATCTGTTTCAGCACTACCAGGAAGTTCAATGTAAATGCGGTCTTCACCCTGCTGGCGGATTGTAGGAGAAGTAAGACCAAAGCGGTCGATACGGCTTGTAAGGGTCTCAATAGCCTGCTGCATTGCAGCCTTTTTCAAAGTCTCTGCATCTGCAACAACGTTTCCTTCTTGAGCCTTAACAACAGCGTCAAGATCTGCACGAACAATAACATTCATACCACCGCTCAAGTCAAGACCAAGCTTAACAGAATTCTTGTAATTCTTCTTGTTCTTTAATATCTCGTTTCTAAAACGAGCTTCAACAACACTCTGCAAAGCAGCCTGTGTCGGAAAAGAAGCAAGGGCATCATGCAATGTCAAAGGAGAAGGAACTTTTTCTCCCATATCCTTGTAATTCTTTACGACATATTTTTTAAGCCACTGCTGGTCCTCGGAAAGTTCTACATCAGGATATGACTTTACCTGAAAAACAAGGTTCTTAACTTCTGAAGCAGCTTTTTGGCTTGAATAATCTTTTATGTTCTCAAGAGAACTCAGGGCAAGAGCCTGCTGTTCTTTTGGAGTGCGGGCATACCACTGGATTGAAGGCCAGAGGAATACAAAACACATTGCAAGAACGGCAATAATAATAACAAGACGGCTTCTTTTACTCATCTTTCTTTTCCTCTACTTTGGATTCGTCTTCAGCCTTCTTTTTTCCAAACAAAGACTTCTTTTCTGCAGGAGCAGATTCCTGCTCAGGCTTGTCAGTAACAACACTTGCAATAGCAGTGCGGTTAAATTCAATCTTAGTGTTGTCATCAACTTTTACAACAACAACATTTTCCTTTACAGAACTCACAGTTCCATGGATTCCACCGATTGTAATAACCTTGTCACCTTTTTTAAGGGCATCAAGCATCTTTTGTGTTTCCTTCTGCTTTTTGCTCTGAGGACGAATCATCAGAAAATACATAATCAGAATGATTAAAATAAACGGCACAAAGGTTGCCAGTGTGCCAGCTCCTGTAGCAGCAGCATCCCCTGCCGGTGCTGACTGGAGGAATAATGGTAAACAAGACATAGATTATTTCCTTCTTTTTTAAAGTTTAAAAATCAGTAAGATAGAATATCATTATTTCAAGTGCATGACAAGTATGGAAAACTGTTTTCTAAAAGTGTTTTTATTTTTTAAGAAGGCTATTTAACTCTTCGTTCTTCGCCAGTGCATTTGAATCAACAGGATTCAGTGCTACAACCTGACGCAGATAGTACTGGGCACGTTTCCAGTCCTTTTTGTTGTAATATACCTGATACAGGCGGTACAGGGCATCACTGTTACGAGGATTTTGAGTAAGGCTAGCCCTAAGGTTTTCCAGCATAGAAGATTCATCGCCATACAAAAAGCTCTTTTCGTAGAAAAGAAAACTCTTCATCGCAGAATCTGCATTAGCCATGAGGGAATTTATCTGTTTATCTGCCTCAGAATCCTGACCAGAAGAAACAAGAACCTTTACATAAGCCTTCTGTACATCAGCATTCTGCCTGTTTTTTGAAAACAAGTCCTTTGCTATTCTTGAAGCTTCTTCTGTCTTGCGGCAAGACAAGCAAATATCAATATGAGAACAAAAATCTTCCATAGAAACAGAAGACTTCTGAATAATCTTACTGCTCAGCTCATAAGCCTTTGCATACTCGCCGTTCTTGTTCAGTTCGGCAACACAAATTCTTGATGCAGTCATATTGTCCGCATTTTTCTGCAAAACACTCCGGGCAAGTTCCAAAGCAGATTTTCCCGCAACATTCATATTGGAAGCAGAAGCAACCGTTGCCGCATACAGCAATACATCATAATCATCAGGATAGGCAATTAATGCGTTGCCCATAGTCTCTACAGCAGAATTGTTGTTTTTGTTCCATTCTTTCTGAAGCCTGGCTCGAAGCAAGTAATAGTCCTTGGAAACAGAACCACTGCGCGAATAGGCATCAAGCAACGATGATGTCTTAACATAATCCCCACCAGCCATTGCGATTTTTGCACGCATAAGGACATAATCAAAGCTGTCTGGTGAAAACATCAGTATTTTTGAAGCATACTCGCCAGCCATGTCAAGATTACCGCCTGCATAATATGCGTTGCAAACAAGCTTGAGGGTCTCAATGTCCTGAGGATCCAGAGCCAAGAGCCTGTTTCCCAATGCAAGCGCAGAGTCATAATCCTTAGAAAGGCTACAGACCTTTGCCCCATAAAAAAGGATTTCTTTGTTGGAAGCATCAGATTCCAACGCTTTTGCAAAATATTCAGAAGCCCGCTTATATTCCTTTCTTTTATACTGCAAAACACCCATCAGGTAATTTGCAAGAGTAGAAGAATTTCTCAGCTGCAGCGCCTTTGCAAGTGCATACTCAGCTTTTCCGTAACATTCCACACCTGCTGAATCTGACAAAACTGCAAGAGACGGAAGAACCAGAGAAAGAAAATCTTCATTTTTGACCTTACAATAAAATATGCCGTTTGCAGCACTATATACAGAATTTGTGTACGCATCTGTATGAGGGAATTCTGGAACAGTCCAAGAAACAGGCTGAGAAGTCCATGCAAGCTGCGTGATGCTTTCGCACAGCGAAAGCAAAATCTTTTCTTTTTCAGTATAACTGGCTTCTGAATTTCTGTGGAGCAAAGAAGCGGCAAGCTTAAGGGAATGAGGAGAACCATCTTCCATTAAAGACATAATTCTAGGAGCTACAGAAGCAAAATATCCTTGAGACTTTCTGGCACTTTCAGGAACAGGAATGTTTACCGCACCAGTAGATTTTTTATTCTTTTTTGAAGATGCAGCCATAACGGCAAAAGAATTCATGCACAAAAGGACAGAGGCAACAAGAACAACACGGGCAAAATTTCTTTTTAGCATTCGTAATCCCCCTGAACAAGAGAATCATCCTCCATGTATGGAAAATTCTTATTTCCAGACTGCTGGAGAAGGAAAATACAAATAAGAACTACACCACCAAAAATAATCAGCAGCGGCCACCATTTAAGAATAAAATGTCTGAACGTAAATGGGAACACATGCATTGAAAACATCAGGAACACCACACCCAAAACGCACATCATTATGGCAGGAAACAGATACACAGACCTGATTCTGCGGAATTTATAAAAAACAGAAGGCAACAAGGAAAGTCCAAAGCCTATCATTATAGTCGGCCACATTTCTTTAAATGAATAGGGAATTATATGAGTATCTATCAGCAGAAAAACAATTCCCATCAGCAATGCAAAAAGCCCGCCAAATATGGTATATCCGTTTTCGGTAAATGCAAACGAGACAAAAATGAACACAGCTCCCAAAACAAGAAGAAGGACAGGCCGGACGGCAAATATACGCGTAGCATGTTCTGACTGACCGACTAAAAGAAAAATTCCAGCAAGGATAAGCAACAGTCCGAATGCAAGTACACAATTTGCAAAAGATTTAGTCGTATCTTTTTTCCCCATAATATCAGAAAACTCCTGCCAAATATCTGCATATATACAGACTCAATTATAATACGGAAATTAGTTCTTGCCAATAAGTTTTAGCTTTGCTACAATCAAAACATGCAGAATTTGAAAATAGTTACAAAAATGTTTTTTTTATTTACAGCACTAGTTTTTATCAGCTGTTCCAAAGACAATACTTCAAAAATATACAAACAGACTCAAGAACAGCTTGAAGAACAGCTTCATAGAACAGACCTGTCCAACGAAACTCAGTTCGGCATTATAAATCAAATTGCAAAAAACATGCTTGCCACAAAAGATTACAATTCTTTGATTCTATTCCTTACAAGTTGGGTCGAAAAGCATGAATCAGACCCGTACAACGCATACTGGCTGCTGATGACGGCAAATGCATACCTAGAAACAGATGCAGCTCCTGTCGCGTCATACTATTTTGAAAGGATAATCCGCAATTATCCCGATTTGACAGTACAGGGAAAATCAGTTCACTTTCTAAGCCTTCAGCAGCTTATTCAGATAAGCACGCAACCTGCAAACAGAATAAAATATTTCAATCAGCTTATTACACAGTTTCCTAATGACGTAAGCATTACTGAAATGTACTACAGGCTCGCCCTTGAATATGAAAAAGAAGGAGAATGGACTCAGGCCATCAGGACTTACACACTGTTTGTAAACAGGGATGATGCCGCCACAATACAGCTTTCGGACATTCCTAACGCCTATCAGACAGCAAAACAACTTATTGACTTTAACAATTCCTCAAAGGACTGGACGTTTGAAACAATTGAAAGCCTTATGAATGCCATTAAAAATGCAATTTCGACTTACGATTACCGTAAACTTGACACCTACAAGTCAAAGGTCAACTTTTTTGCAATGTCATGGCAACAGGATGAAAATGCGGACAATGCCCAAAGCTCTTTTTCAATGCGTTCATACATGCGTGGAAACAAAATTCATTATGAAAGGGACATTGACAGCATGTCTTCCCCTACAGAGGCATATCTGAAGACATGGGGATGGCACAGTTACGTAAACGTCTGGTACCTTTATTTCAGGAAAGTCAACTTTCCTGCCGATCCTGAAATACATGGACGATGGGAATGGGCAGGCATCTATTACGGAGAAAAACTTTAATTGGGTGGAAAACATGAAAAAAAAGCATCTGTATTCAATACTATTTTTTGCAACTCTTTCAGTCAGTTTATTTGCAAGACATAAAAAACAGTCTCAGGAACAGGAGCAACCACAGCCACAGATAGAAACTCAGGACAATCTGGAACCGCTGGCTTCTCATGAACTTCAAATTCCAGAAACAGCAGAACCATCAGAATCAATACTGGCTTCATCAACTACAAACGTCCAGCGCAAAGAACTCGAAATCTGGGGTGCTGATCATCCGCTTTCCGTAAAATTCAGGGAACAAAGCCTTACAGAACGCAATAAAAAATGGATTATACAGGCTCTTAACCGTTCTGTACCATACAGACCTTACATACAGCAACGATTGCAGGAATTAAACTTGCCTTCCATTTTGCAATACCTGCCAATTGTCGAATCCTACTATAATGTGAATGCTGTTTCATCAGCAGGGGCTACAGGAATCTGGCAGTTCATGACAAATTCCATGGAGCCATTCCTTAAAAAAAACACATGGTATGACGACAGAAAAGACCCGTGGAAAAGCACGGATGCAGCACTTGCAAAACTTTCGGATAATTTAAAGCAGTTTAAAGACTGGCCTCTTGCAATTGCAGCCTACAACTGTGGTTCAGGAGCAATGTCCAGAGCAGTCAGAAAGAATCCGGGAAAAGATTTCTGGTACCTTGCCGAGAACAATATTTTAAAATCACAGTCATCACAATACGTGCCAAAACTGCTTGCAATCGCAGATGTCATTGAAAATGCAGAATATTACGGAGCACCTGAAATTGCAGAGGCTGCAAACATAATAAACACAAAGGAAACTGATCAATACGACTATATCACGACAAATGGCATGTACAGTTTTGCACAGATAGCAGAGCTTGCAGGCATAGAAGAATCAGTCATAAAAGAACTTAATCCTGCAATATTAAGAAACTGCACTCCCGCCCGAATGGAATACACACTCAGACTGCCATCCGGTGCAGCAGAAGGACTGGCTCAAAAGCTGAAGGAAGCTGGCGCACCACAGGATGCAATAGTCTACACAGTAGTGGAAGGCGACACTCTCTGGGGAATAAGCAGAAAATACAAGCTCACGGTGGAAGACCTGTGCATAGTAAACAACATAAGGGAAAAAGACATACTGCGTCTAAAGCAAAAACTCATCATCCCTATTTTTAAGTAGCACCAGCGTAACAAATCAATAGCTTTTAACTTTTATAAATATAAGTCCGATATAATAAAAGAGGAATACCAGATGAATAAGAAACACATCAGTTCCCTTCTTGCATTCTGCCTTGTATTTCAGGCAGCACTGTTTGCAGAGGATCTGCTTTATTATACAAAAGATGAAGAAGCTGCAAAGCAGTCAGCAGCCCTTACAGCAAATGTTGCAAAAGAAGATGCCATAATGTCATCAAGCAGCAAGATTGACTGGGCAAAAAAAACTTTCACTTCAAATGTTTCACTTGACGTTGTAAAAGCAGGAATTCCTATGCCAAGCGGCAAATCTACATCAATAAATAAAATAAAAATGGAACTTCCTGTTCTTGTTAAGGAACCTCTTCTTTCAATCTATGTAGACGACACAAGAACCCTCGGAGACCTTGTTCTTGACGGAACAATAACTCTTGATGAGCTTACCAGAATAATAGACAACTCAAAGCAGACCCCTGCATCATTTGAAAATGGAACAAGCAACCTCCTGACACAGCACACCATTAAGCTGCAGGAAATCGGTTCCCTGCTTGTAAAGCACCACAATCCATATACACAGCAGAAACCAATTCAGAGAATCTCTTCACGCGCATACTCTGGCATTGTAATTGACGCAAGAGGTGTACTTCCTGTTCAGGGAGAATATGTAGAAAGCAAAGTTGAGCCATGTCTGTTTCCTAAAATTTGGGATGAAACAATGACGCTCGTATATGAAAGAAACATGGTTTTGCCGGAAGTAGCAAAAAGGGACAGCATTGTCTCATATTTTACAGACAAAACTGCAAAAAACTACGAATCAAGAGTCGGCTCGGATCCATTATGGATAACAGCAAAAAAAGTATACGGAGTCTACCGTTGCGATCCAGTCATTTCACATGATGACTATTTAAGGATTGCAACAGTACCAGAAAACCTAAAGCTTTTAAAAGAAGGCAAAATCGTCATTCTTTTGGGAAAAGAAAAAATTGCCCATAATGTAAGCGCCCCAGAAAAGAACACCACATATTACGTAGACTTTACACGCATGAAGTATGCATTTGAAGACATTGTAGACGGAATAGACGTAAAGGACGGAGGTCCTGGCCTTCAGATTACAGTAAAAAATCTCCGCTTTATTGCAGATTCTTATGAACTGCTGCCAGATGAAAAAACACGAATTAACGAAATTGCAAGCAAAATAAAAGAAATGGCTGAAAGCGGAGAATATACAATTCTGGTAGAAGGACATACCGCAGACGTAAACAAACCTACAGGACAGCTTACACTGAGTATTCAGCGTGCGCAAACAATAATACAGCAGCTTTCGTCACAAGGAATTGACAAAAACCTGTTCTCTTACAGGGGATTCGGCGGCACAAAGCCGATTGCAGACAACTCCACACCAGAAGGAAGAGCCGCAAACAGACGTGTTGAAATCATCATCATGCCGCGAGACTCTTACATTCAGCGCAGGTAAACCAGGCAACTTTAGAGTTGCCACTAGAAGCTTTTTGCCAAAAGGCAGACACCTTCTATTAAAGCATCATGTTCATGAGGAGCGATACGAGCATACAAAGTCTCTGGCGTATCGTCTTCCATGACAGGAACTTTCCTTTGGCACAGAATTTTTCCCGTATCACATCCTTCATCAACCAAATGAACTGTGCAGCCGCTTTCTTTTTCATGAGCCGCAAGAACAGCTTCATGAACATTGTGCCCCCACATTCCTACTCCACCAAACTTAGGCAGAAGCGCAGGGTGAAGGTTTACAATCTTGTCTTTATATATAGAAAGAATTTCACCGCCAAGCACGGAAAGATACCCGGCAAGAACAATTGCATCCACCTTATATTCAGGACATACAGCAAGAATTGCATCTGATACAGCAATCCTTTTTTGATCTCTGTCTGCATTTTGAGCAGCTTCCTTTCCCATTACAGAATAAGGACTTCGGATCAAGGCAGGAATGCCGGCTTTTTTTGCCCTTTCCAAAGCGAATGCATTTTTTGTGTTTGACACAACAAGCACTATATGAAAAGGACAATCAGCATGTTCTTTTTCGTAATCAATGAGAGCCTGAAGGTTTGTTCCACCTCCAGACACGAGAACCGCAATATTCATCATCGACCACTACTCACTAACAAATTTAGTCATAGCTTTGCAGCCTTTAAATTCACCTTTTACCGGCTTGTCAGTATGTCCAACATATCCAATTTCATAAGCAACCATATCATCTATGCCGTTCTGATGATATTTCTTGCCTTTTGCGTTAAACATCTTGCGGATTGCATTAGCATCCTTTGCACTTACAGCAAGAACAAAACCAATTCCCATATTGAACGTAGAGAACATATTGTTCTTGTCCGCACCACGGCGTACAAGCTCATCAAAGATAGCAGGAACTTTCCAACTGTCCTTTTTAATCACAGAACAAAGCTGAACTTCGCCTTCTGCTGCATGAGGATACATGCGAGGCAGGTTCTCATAGAATCCACCTCCAGTTACATGAACCATTCCATGCACTGAAGAGCGGTACTTTTTCAGAACCTCCATTACAGGCTTTACATAAATGCGGGTTGGAGTAAGAAGAACATCCCCAATTGTCTGTTTGGTCTTAACGCCATCAACAACAAAAGGCTCTGTAAAATCAGTAACAAGGCGGCGAATAAGGGAATATCCGTTAGAATGGGCACCAGTAGAAGAAAGCCCTATAAGAACATCTCCCTCCTTAATCTTCGAACCGTCAATTATGTCTTTCTTGTCAACAACACCAACACCAAAACCGGCAAGGTCATATTTACCGTCATCATAAAAATCAGGCATTTCAGCAGTTTCACCGCCAAGCAAAGCACAGCCAGACTGAATGCATCCGTCTGTAACACCCTTTACAAGTTCACCGGCAACTTTAGAATCAAGCTTTCCGCAAGCAATGTAGTCTAGAAAAAAAGAAGTCTGAACACCAGAACACAGAATGTCATTAACACTCATTGCAACACAGTCAATTCCTACCGTATCATACTTCTTCATCTTAAAGGCAATGTCAAGCTTAGTGCCAACACCATCAGTACCGCTTACCATAACAGGATTTTTCATTTTCTTAGGAACTGCAAACATTCCGTTAAATGCACCAAGTTCCGTAAGCTGACCTGGAATGCGTGCCCTTTCAGACTGTTTTTTGTACTTGTCAACAGCCTTATAGCCTTCATTCACATTTACACCTGCTTTCTTGTAATCAACCTTTCCTGCCATGATATGACTCCTCTGTCTATGGTATTTCTTCTATATTCAAGCGCTTTTACAACCGCTTTCCGTTTATTTCACCAGGAACTGATATTGGGTATTCCCCTGTAAAACAGCCCTTACAAAATCCGTATTTTTCAGGATTACATGAGCGACATGCTTCAAGCATTCCTTCAGCACTAATGAATGCCAAAGAATCCGCGCCTATTTCTTCACAAATTTCCGCCTCATTATGATTGCTGGATATAAGCTCGCTGCGTGTCGGAGTATTAATGCCGAAATAGCACGGAGCCTTTACAGGGGGCGATGAGATGCGGAAATGAACTTCCTTTGCCCCTGCCCTGCGCAAAATCTGGACCAAGCGGCGGCTTGTCGTACCTCGCACAATAGAATCATCGATTACGACAATCCTCTTGCCTTCTACAACAGAACGAACAGCATTCAACTTTACAAACACAAGATTCTCACGTTCTTTTTGGGTCGGTGCAATAAAAGTTCGTCCAATGTATTTATTTTTTATAATGCCCATTGCATAAGGAATGTGAGCTGCCTCTGCATAGCCCTGTGCCGCACTCAAACCTGAATCAGGAACACCAACAACAACATCAGCAGGAACAGAACTCTCGCGCGCAAGGCACGCACCCATGCGGATTCTAGCTTCTGTTACAGGAATGCCGTCAATCACACTGTCAGGACGAGCAAAATATATGTATTCAAAAACGCAAGTACGCTTTGAAGTGCGTTCTCCAAATTCAAATGAAAGAACACCGTCATCATTGATAATGACAATCTCCCCAGGCTGAATGTCACGGACAAAGGTTCCGTTTACAGCATCAATGGCACAGCTTTCACTTGCAAGAATCCATCCGCCGTCAACAGTTCCGAGACATAACGGACGGATTCCGTTAGGGTCTCTTGCACCAATCAGACATTTTTCAGTCATTACAACAAGTGCAAACGACCCCTTTATCATCTGTATGGTATCTGTCAAAGCCCTTTCAAGGCCTTTTTTATAGGATTTTGCAATAAGCTTTACAATTACTTCCGTATCACTGGTCGAAGCAAAAGTGCTTCCTGTTTCCGCAAGCATCTCACGCAGCTGGTCATAATTTATGAGCTGACCATTATGGGCAACGGCAATGCCACCCAGCTTTGACTTCTGAACAAGGGGCTGTGCATTATCCAAAGTTGCACTTCCGGCAGTGGCATAGCGGACATGACCGCATGCAATGGAACCTTTCAACGAAGCCAGCTGTTCCATATTGAACACCTCGGCTGTTGTTCCCATTCCCTTATGAACATTAATGGAAGAACCGTCACTTACGGCAATTCCTGCACTATCCTGTCCACGATGCTGAAGGGAACACAGCCCGTAATAGGCTTGTGTTGCCGCATTAAATTCACCGCTTGTCTGATTTTTCTTTAAAAAGATACCGACAACACCACATTCATCACGAAGCTTGTCTTCTTCATCTTCAAAAATGTCTACACAGCCTTCAAACATAATTTTTCTCTTTTTAAAGATTTTACAAATCAATTCCAGAACCACCGTTTGCTTCTGCATCGGCAGTCATTTTTTTGCGGAACTCAAAAAGTTTTTTCTGTATGTCAGGATATTTTATTCCAAGGATTTCAAGGGCAAGATAAGCTGCATTTTTTGCATTGCCAATGCCTACCGTTGCAACAGGAATCTGAGGAGGCATCTGTACAATAGAAAGAAGAGCATCCATTCCGGCAAGTCCGTTCGACTTTCCAGGATTAATGCATTCAAGAGGGACTCCGATTACAGGAATTACCGTGCGGCTGGCAATGACACCAGGAAGTGCGGCACTCAAACCTGCTCCGGCAATAATAACATCACAACCGTCAGACTCTACAGTCTTGATTGTCTTTACAAGAAGGTCTCCTGCACGGTGGGCAGAAATGACATAAGCCTTATAGTCCACGCCGAATTCCTTAAGGACATCGGCAGCCTTTTTCATTGTCTCGGTATCGGATTTAGAACCCAAAAAGATTGCAACTTTCATAGCTTACCATAGCATAACAGCACAAACATTTCAATAGAATGGCAATAAAAGACATGGAGAACTCATGACACAATTTCTTAAGAACTCGTGACGTAATCTCTTAAGAACTCGTGACGCAATCTCTTAAGAAATCATGACGCAATCTCTTAAGAAATTGCAATGTAACTACTTAAGGAGTTGCGACAATTCATGATAAATGCAATTATTGACTGTACTACAATAAATATTCTATAATAATCCATTATGAAACCAACTCTTATTAAAGATTTACTCACATCAGAACCAGACGGAAGAGACGTAACCGTTTGCGGATGGGTAAGAACAAAACGAGATTCAAAAAACCTTGTATTCATTCAGGTAAATGACGGAAGCTGTTTTGCTTCAATTCAGTTGACATTTGACCGCTCATCCCCAGCTCAGGGAGCAGAGCCTAATACAATAGAAGATTCTTTAAAAGACGTAACAACCGGTGCATCAGTCCGTGCAGAAGGTACTCTCATTCAGTCACCTGCAAGCGGACAGGCTGTAGAAGTTACACTTAAAAAGCTTACGGTTCTCGGCAAATGCCCTACAGAGACATATCCATTGCAGAAAAAGAACATGTCCATGGAATATCTTCGCGAAAACGCACACCTACGCGCACGCACAAACACATTCGGTGCAGTATTCCGCTTGCGTAACCAGATGGCAATGGCACTCCATACGTTCTTTCAGGAGCGCGGCTTCCAGTACATCATGGCACCGGAAATTACATGCAGTGATGCCGAAGGTGCTGGCGAAATGTTCCAGGTAACAACCCTTTCTTTGGAAAAGATTGCAGAACTTGGAGTAAAAGCCGGACAGGGCGGCATGAAGATTGAAGATGCCCATAAAATAGTAGATTACAGCAAAGACTTCTTTGGCAAAAAGGCAAGCCTTACAGTTTCGGGACAGCTTGAAGCCGAAACAATGGCTACAGCATTGAGCCGAGTATATACATTCGGCCCTACATTCCGTGCAGAAAACTCAAACACACCTCGCCATTTGGCAGAATTTTGGATGTGTGAGCCGGAAATGGCATTCTACGACCTGTTTGATGACATGGATCTTGAAGAAGAATTCCTTAAGTACATGTTCAACTGGGCTTTGACAAAGTGCCGAGAAGACCTTGAATTCTTTGAAAAGAGAATTCAGCCTGGAGTAATCGCACAGCTTCAGCATGTAGTAGACACTCCTTTCAAGAGAATTTCTTATACAGATGCTGTAAAGGAACTTGAACCATACAACAAAGACTTTGAGTACCCGATTGAATGGGGAAAAGAGCTTCAGACAGAGCACGAAAGATGCCTTACAGAAAAGATTTTCAAGAGTCCTGTAATGGTTTACAACTATCCAAAAGATGTAAAGGCATTCTACATGAAGCAGAATGACGATGGAAAGACTGTACGTGCAGTAGACGTTCTGGTTCCTGGTCTTGGTGAGATTACAGGCGGCAGTGAACGTGAAGAAAACTACGACAAGCTTTTGAAAGTATGTGAAGAGCGCGGAATGGACATGTCAAACTACCAGTGGTATCTTGACTTGCGTCGCTTTGGTTCTGTTCCACACTCAGGATTCGGACTTGGCTTTGACCGCCTGTTAAGATACATCACAGGCATGACAAACATCCGTGATGTTGTTCCATATCCAAGAGCTCCAAAACTTGCAGATTTCTAAAGGAACAGTTTAAATGTCAGAAAACCAGAACCCGGAATTTGGACGAAAAATCTTCTTTCTCAATCCTTCATACAAAATCAGGAATCATATCATAACTGAGCTGAGAGAAAATGAGTATGAAGTATATGAGATAGAAAGTTACAAATATGCAAAAAACATTCTCAGGCATAACCCGGATTCTATTTTGTTGCTCAACACAGATTCTCAGTTGAATTTACCGGCATGGGTAGCGTTCATAAGGACTTTTTCAGAAGACAAGCTTTTAAAAAACATAAAAATTGGACTTCTGTCTGAGCGCATTGAACAGGAAAATGCCGATCTCATTTTTGATGCTGCAGATATTGAAGCCGGCATTACAAGCATCAGTGGAGATTTAACAAAGGTTCTGGAAATCATAAAAAGCATACTTGATATGCATGGTGCAAAAGGCAGGCGTAATTACGTGCGATATTCATGCGTAAATGACAAGACAGCACAGATGTTCTGGTCATGTAACAATAAAATGCATCAATTTAAAATTCTTGACATAAGCTCAGCAACACTGGCTGCCCGCATTCCCTCTACCCTCTCTGCACAACTTACAGAAGGTTTTGTATTATATGATGCACAGATAGTTTTGGGAACGCGAGTCATTTCAATGAATTTGGAGACCTATCTTTTTAAAGAAACTCCACATGGAAAAGTAGTAATTTTCCTGTATGACAGTAAAACTACGCCTGCAAACTTAAAGACAATGATAAAGCTTTTTATTTCTCAGTCATTGCAAAAGCATATCATTTCTGCAATCAACAATGAAGCAGAAGATACAGCAGATTACATTACAATGGCAAAGCAGGACTCTTTGTCCCGTGCACTGGAAGAAGTAAAAACTCACAAAAAAACTGAAAAAAATACAAAGAAGAACGACTCAGATAAATCAGATACCTCAGATTCTTCTGAAACCCCAGATGAATCTGAGCATTCAGAAGAACCTTCTACCACTGCTGAGGCAGAAGATTCAGAAGAATCTGTAAAATCTGAATCAGAAGACAAAAATCCAGAATCTGAAGAAAACGAGGAAACATCGGAAAACAAAGATAACGCCGATAATGAATAAAGACCGTAAGAATTCAGAACAACAGACGCATTCTCTGACGCTGATTACCCTACTTCAGTCATTATATTTTTCTGTCATGTTTACGTCTGCAAATGACCTTATTTCCTATGCGGCGGCATGTGCCTTCGGCTTTATGTTTTCGTTCATTCCCATTGTCATGATGATTCTTGTAATCCTCATAAGATTTCTTCATGCCAAGCCAGAAGCCGTTACAGCCCTTTTAAATTTCAATACGATGATTGCAAATTTTGTAAATTTAGACACATTGGTGCAATCAATCCATCAAATAAAAAAAATAACAAACTTTGAAATCATACTTTCAATTACAATAATATGGATGTCCAGGCGGTTTTTCATTTCGTTTGTAAAAAGCATGAAGCGCATATTTAAAAAGAATTACAGGGTGCAAAAAGGAATGACCTTAGTACTCATTGTTGCAGGGGAAGCATCCGTTACAATTTTAATGTCAATTCTCCTATTCATTTTTGCGACATTCAGGACAATCATTCAGCTGCCTATATTGAATTCCCTAGTCGTGCACTACCCTTCCTTAATGGAATCCTTTACAAACATGATTGTTACGACATTTCCGCTAATACTTATGTTTATTGCAGTTCTATTATGCTACAAATTCGGCAGCCGTACAAATCCGAACATCATCCAGTGCATATTTCCTGCCCTTGCATGTATATTTACTTTCTGGGGCTTTAAAAAGATAATGAGGCTGTTCATCAACATAAACCGCTACAATTATGTATATGGAGTGTTGAGCAATGGTGTCGTACTTTTGCTTGAAGTATATTTTTTCTTTCTGATTTTTTTGTTTTTTGCCCAATATCTGTTTGTAAACCAGTTTTTTGAAATTCTTATTCTGAGCGAACTTTACACGCTGCCTTCGCGTGATGACATTTCCCCTAAGGCAATTTTCAAGCGCATTATGTTTATCAGACCAGACTATCTTTTGAACATAAAGAATCAAGTCATAAAAATTCCAAAAGGCCACTACATTTACCGTCTGGGCGAAAACAGTACTGATTCTTATTATCTGGCAAGCGGTACTGTAAGGCTTTCTCGCCCTAATGCAATTTCATACATAAGCAACGGAATGTTCTTTGGTGAAGCAGCATGTATGCTTGAAGAAATCCGTAATGAAGATGCCATTGCCGAAACTGACGTTCAGCTTGTAAAAATTCCTGAAGCTCAGTTTTTTTCAATACTGGAGCATAACCCGGCAGTTTCAAGCAAAGTCCTCTCTCAAATAAGTTCATACTTTTCTAAATTTTATGGACGAAATGATGAATATTCATTATAATTTGCAGATATTTTTTGAGGTGTTGCATATATGACCAAGTACATTTTTATTACAGGAGGAGTCGTAAGCGGTCTAGGCAAAGGGATTGCGGCTGCTTCAATCGGACTAATCTTAAAAAGCAAGGGATTAACTGTCGTCAATCAAAAGTTTGACCCGTATCTAAACATTGATCCTGGGACCATGAACCCAATTCAGCACGGAGAAGTGTTTGTAACAGATGATGGAGCAGAAACAGACCTTGACCTCGGTCACTACGAGCGTTTTACAGATGCAACACTGGCACAGAGCAGCAATACAACAGCAGGTCGTGTATACCTTGCAGTTTTGAACAGGGAACGAGAAGGCGGATATCAGGGTGGAACTGTACAGGTAATTCCAAATGTTACGGAAGAAATTCTTACACGGCTACTCATTTCTACAAAAGAAACAAATGCGGATGTAATAATTACAGAAATTGGTGGTACAGTCGGAGACATTGAGTCACTTCCATTTATTGAAGCCATAAGGCAGATGAAATACCGAGTTGGAGAAGAAAACTGCTGTTACATTCACCTTACGCTCATTCCTTATTTAAACAAGGCGCATGAAATCAAGACAAAGCCAACCCAGCATTCAGTAAAAGAACTTCAGGAACTTGGAATTCAGCCAAACATCCTTATGCTGCGTACAGAAATTCCATTGCCTGAAAGCACACGCGAAAAGCTTGCCCAGTTCTGTAATGTTGATACAGACTGTGTAATACAAAATCTCAATGCCAAGTCAATTTACGAAGTTCCCCTCAATATGGAAAAAGAAGGTCTTGGAGATGCAGTCTGCAAGGCTTTGAACATTGAAAACGTGCCAAGCCAGCTTGATGACTGGAAAAAGATGGTAAACATCTTTGAAAATCCAAAGAAGAGTGTAAAGATTGCACTTGTCGGAAAATATGTTCAGTTGCATGATGCATACCTTTCTGTTGTAGAAAGCCTTATTCACGGAGGCATTGCAAATGAAGCTTCCGTTGAAATTGACTGGATAGACAGTGAAGAACTTGTAAATGATGAAATTACTCAGGAAAAGCTTAAATCGGCTGACGGCATTATTGTACCTGGGGGATTTGGCAGCAGAGGTGTTGAAGGCATGATAAAAGCTGCAAAATTTGCGCGTACAAATAAAGTTCCGTATTTTGGAATATGCCTTGGAATGCAGATTCTTGTAATTGAATACGCACGCAACGTGCTTGGCTGGAACGATGCGCATACGGCAGAAATCGATAAAAACACAAAGCACCCAGTAATAGACTTGATGCCTGATCAGAATGGAAAAATTCTTGGAGGCACACTACGTCTCGGAAAATTTGAATGCAAGGTAACTCCTGGTACCCTTACAGAAAAAGCTTATGGCTCTGATGTAATTTGGGAACGCCACCGTCACCGTTATGAATTTAATAACACTTACCGTGAAGAATTGGTAAAGGCAGGTCTAATAATTGCAGGAGTAAACCCTGAAAGGAATCTTGTTGAAATTTGCGAAGTGCCAGATCATCCATGGATGCTGGGCGGACAGTTCCACCCTGAATTCAAGAGCCGTCCTAACAAGCCGGGACCTTTATTCAGAGATTTTATTACGGCAAGCTACGAATATAAGACACGCAGACAGTAACACAAGGAGTTTTTATGGCACGTTCTAGGATTGTTGTTTTGGATTTTGGAAGTCAGTATGCACACCTGATTGCAAAAAGGCTGCGAATGATGGGGTACTATTCAGAAATAGCACTGCCATCTGTTTCAGTAGAGTCTATTGCTGATGCAAAAGGCATTATAATGAGCGGAGGTCCTGCTTCTGTTTACGACAGCAACATTCCAGAATTTAACAAAGACATCCTTGATATGGACATTCCAATTCTGGGGTTGTGCTATGGTCATCAGCTGATGGCAACAAGTTACGGCGGAAAGGTTGGAAAGGCGGATGTAGGAGAGTTTGGAATTGCTCATCTGGAAAAAACAGATGCTGGAAAATTCTCTCCAATATTTAATGGCGTTTCCGAAACAACACAGGTGTGGATGAGCCATCAGGATGCTGTATTACAGATTGGGGAAGGTTTTGAAGTAATTGGCAAAACAAAAGACTGTCCTTTTGCAGCATTGCAGGACCTTAAAAAGAAAAGGTTCAGCCTACAGTGCCACTGCGAAGTAAAGGATACACCAGAAGGAAACAAAATATTTGAAAACTTTGCCTTGTTCTGTGGAATGACAAAGAACTGGGACGAAGATACCGTACTTAGTCACATTCTTGAAGGCATTAAGACTGATGCAAAAGATAAAAACGTGCTGCTGTTTTTGAGTGGTGGCGTAGACAGTACTGTTGCATTTGCATTGCTAAATAAAGCTTTAGGTCAAGACATGGTTCTTGGTCTTCACATAGACAATGGCTTTATGCGTAAGAACGAAAGCCACAAGGTTGCAGAACTGTACAAGGCACATGGTTTTACAAACTTTATTGTAGAAGACGCAAGTGAAAGCTTCTTAAAGGCTGTGTACCACCTTACAGATCCTCAGAAAAAAAGAATGGCTGTTGGTGAAAACTTTATTAATGTACGAAACGAAGTTGTTGCACGACAGAAGCTAGACGAAGACAAATGGATGCTTGCACAGGGAACCCTTTACCCTGATATCATTGAAAGCGGTGGAACAAAAAATTCCAAGGTGATCAAGACTCATCACAACCGTGTGGACGGCATTCAAAAGCTCATAGAAAAAGGGCTCATCATTGAGCCGCTGAAGGATTTGTACAAGGATGAAGTGCGCCGCATAGGAAAAAAGCTGGGGCTTGAAGATGAGCTTGTAATGAGGCATCCGTTTCCAGGACCTGGACTCAGCATCAATGTCCTGTGTTCAGACGGCAAAATGTCTGAAAATGACAAACAGGACTTTGAAAAAGCTCAGAAAGAAATTGAAAGCATAAAGCTTGATATGTTCTGTGAACATTGCTCGCAGGATTTAATAAAAACGGTACTGCCAGTACGTTCTGTTGGTGTTCAGGGAGATTTCCGCACATACAGATTTCCTGCAGTGCTTACTTTTGCAAAAGAAGAAAACGGTTTGTTTCATCTGCCTAAAAAATGGGAAAAGCTGGAAGAAGCTTCAAGCCGCATAACAAACAGTTCAGACTACATTAACCGCTGCATCATAAAGCTGTGGCAAAATCCTTCTGTTTCAGATTCCGCTTTTGCACTGCAGGAAGGTTACTGTGACAAAGTTCGCCTTGACCAGACGAGGGAAGCTGACAATATTGTGCTGACAACACTTCATGCAAACGGCTGGTACAACAAGATTTTCCAGCACCTTACAATAAACCTGCCGTATGCATCAAGCAAAGACAGGTGCAGCATAGTCCTAAGACCGTTATGTTCAGAAGATGTAATGACTGCGCGTTTTGCACATCTTCCACAGGAAGACCTCATGAAGATTGTAAAAGACATTGCCAGCCTGGGATTTGCAGACGCAGTGTTCTTTGATCTGAGCAACAAACCGCCTGCAACATTCGGCTGGGAATAATCAAAATTACACTTTATCCTTCGAGCTGTCCGACTATCTCGGTCAGCAAGGGGATGAGCTGTTTCTTTCTGGAAACAATGTCTTTCATATAATAAATATGTTCTGCCCTCTTTGGAAAATTCAAAAGGGCTTCAAAACTTTGATCACTTGCAATCAGCATGATTGAACTGAGTTTTGTAATGTCCGTAACAAGCAGTGCATGGAACAGTTTGCCGCCGCTCTTGCGCTCTGTTTCCAGCTGCTCAAGGAATTCCTTTTTACGCTCCATAATTTCACTTGTACTGTCAACTTCAATCTGACTGACCGTATAAGAAATTTTTCCTTCAGTATAATCCTTCATATCCTGATGAATCACTTCACTTGACGTTCTTCCGCCAATGTGACTTCCACTCTTTATTATGTCGTTGCCGAGTTCTGTTATGTCAAGCTCAGTAATGCTACTCAAATATTCAGCGGTTGAAACGTCAATGTCGGTTACGGTAGCAGACTTAAGGACAAGTGTATCACTTAATATGCCGCATAAAAGCAAAGCCGCAATATCTTTTGGAATTGAAACATGATTTTCATGATATAGATTTGCAATTATTGTAGACGTAGAACCTACAGGTCTGTTAATAAAAGTTATAGGACTCTTAGTACTAAAAGTGCTTATCTTGTGATGATCGATTATTTCCTGAATGACATAATGCTCTATGCCTTCCACCGCCTGCTGTGGTTCATTGTGGTCTACAAGAATCACCTGGATGTTGGCCTCGTGCAGAAGGTCACTTTCGCTAATTACGCCTATTACCTTATAATTTTCATCAACAACAGGCAGACATCTGCTTGTACTTTTTGCAAGAAGGGGACGTATTTTCTGTACGCTATCACTTGCATGAACAGGCAGAATCGTTTTATCAGCCATTGCTGTTACAGGGGAAGAATATTCAATAAGAGTTGCCGTTGCAGCAGTACTGTCATGACCAGAAAGTATGGAAACCCTGTTTTTCTTGGCAAGTTCACGAAGTTCTTTTTTTACAATATAATCCCGTGTAATGATAAGGGCACGCACATGAGATTCTATGCAGATTTTCTGGATGTCCTCACGGTCACCTGTAATGACAACGACATTTTCGCTTTTGTGTTCTTCAAGAAGCTTGGAAAAAGTCTGTGCATCATCATCGCCAATCATGATGCGGCAGTTAAAGTAATCGTCAGGGTCAAATTCTACGATAGGAGTAGCATTCAACGTCTTTTCAATCAAATGAAGGCTTGCAAGAAAAATGTCTCCCCTTTTTGGATTCAGCAGTTTGTATGAATTCAATGCAAAGGCATTGTAGTTCAAAAGCCCCTGATATGTTCCATCAACATTAATTATGGGAAGTACTGATGAATTTGTACTGATCATCTTGTCAACGGCCTTCCACAATGAAACATTTTCATCAACGGAAACATATTTATCTGTCATGTAATATGCAGTTTTTGGAACAAGATCTGGAATATACACAGGAGGTTCTATCTTAAATCTCTTAAAAATATATTCAGTCTGCGGAGCAAGATGTCCTGCACGGGCAGCTACATACTCAGTCTTTCCAAGAAGCTGCTTCAATCTTGCATACGCTGTAGCCGCAACAACGGAATCTGTATCTGGATTGCGGTGTCCGATTATATACACTTTATTTGTCATAGCGGCTTATTATAGCATAAAGAGAGTTTTATTGTTAAGGGAATCAAAACAGCTTTAATTTAGTACAAAAATAATTTGCCAGCATAAAAATTATGGTGTAAAATCAAACAAATGTGTTGTTAAACATATATTTACAGTACAAACAAGTGAGGTTCACATGAATTCCTTAACGGCATCTACATACAATCCAGACGATTTATCGGCAGCTTTTGTAAAACTGTACGGTGGCACAGAAGACAGCGTACAGGTATATTCATCTCCCGCAAGGATCAATATAATTGGGGAGCACATTGACTACAATGGAGGCACCGTATTTCCAGCTGCAATAAACAGGTACATATATGTTGCCATAAGAAAAAGGAATGATGCAAAAATCATCTACGATGATGTACGTTTTCCAGGCAGATACGAATTCAGCATAAACGACAACTTTGTTTACGATAAAAAAAATGACTATACAAATTACTTGAACGGCATTCTGAGCCAGCTAAAGGAAAGAGGATGCAGTTTTCCATTTGGCTTTGAAGTCCTTATAGTAAGTAACCTTCCTGCCGGAGGCGGAATATCTTCATCTTCAGCCCTTGAATGCGGTTTTGCCTATGCAGTAAGTGAAACTTTTGGATTCAATATTGACCGCGTAGAGATTGCAAAGCTCGGACAGATGAGCGAGCATAAATTCATGAACGTAAACTGTGGCATAATGGATCAGTTCATCATATCAACAGGAAAAAAGAATACTGCAATAGTACTGGACTGCAACACGCTTAAGTATGACTATGTTCCACTGGAACTTGGCGACTACCGATTTGTAGTAATGAACACTAACAAGCAGAGACGGCTTGCAGACAGCAAATACAATGAAAGGCGCACTGAATGCGAGACAGCCCTTAAAATACTTCAGGACTCGGGAGTTAAAGTTTCTGCCCTGTGCGAGCTGACACCAGATGCATGGGAAAAGGCAAAATCAAGCATTACAGATCCTGTAATTCAGAAACGGGCAAAACATTGTGTCTATGAAAATCAAAGGGTGGCAGATGCCGTAACTGCATTAAAGGCCGGTAATCTTGAAAAGCTGGGCAAACTGCTGGATGAATCCCATAAATCTTTAAAAGAGGATTATGAAGTAACCGGCATAGAACTTGACACACTTGCAGAAGAAGCTCAAAAGCAGAAGGGATGCCTTGGTGCAAGAATGACTGGAGCAGGCTTCGGAGGCTGCGGAATAGCACTCGTACACAAAGACAGTGTTGAAGCTTTTGTAGAAAATGTGCAGAAGGCCTATACTGAAAAAATAGGATATGCGGCAGGATTCTTCGCCTGCGAAAGCGGAGACGGAGTTTCACACTACAAAGGCTGATTTCCGCTTTTTCAAGAGGTATTTATGGCATCGGATAAAAAATCAACCGGAAGGAAAAAAGGACACGGACTATTTGCCAGTGCTGTAATTGCAGGAGCTGCAATTGCGGCAGGATACATGGGATTTTCAAAACTCAACTTAAACAATCAGCCCGAAGTAGAACGGCTTGAACGCATTGTTTCAAGCCTTCAGGAAGAATTCATTCCCATGAAATTCAAGGTTGATTACAAAGAAGACCAGACTGCTGAAGTAAGCATAAAATATTATGATCAGGATGGAAAACAGACAAGCAGGATGTCGTACATAGTAAACGGTACAGAACTTTTCTTTGACTTTAAAATCATCCATCTTGCAAGCAAGGAAGTCTATTTCTTCTTTCCTTATTCCATATACACCAACAAAATTGAACCTGTAAATGGCATTCAGATTTGTGACGCATATACAGAAAACGGCATGCCACTGCTTTATAAAAGTAAAAAGCTTGACGAGCAGGAAGACATGCAGTTTTTTACGGATCTGCTTACTTATGCAAAAACAGGTAGCGGAATAAACGAAGTTGACCTTGATTACGGCTATTCAGTGCATGATCTGAACGACTTTAACATTCATTTTTTACATGACACTACATACAAGATTGTCTGTCACAAACAAAAAGGCGGCATAGAAATCCAAGAGGATTAAAAAATGGTTCAGGACCTTATTGCAACACTACAGACACTTTTACAGACGTTTCTTGTACAAATCATAGTAACAGCTAGTGGTGCATGCATCCTTGTCCTTGCCGCATACATCTGGCACGGCATTTCAAAAGAAAGAAAAATTAACGGACGTACAAAAGAAGACGTAAGCACATGCAGACTCTTTTGGAATTACTTTGCAGAAGGAAGCGCCTTTCTGCTGCGTTCCGCTCCAAAAATCATAATTGCAGCTCTATCATGTTTTGTAGTGTTTAACATAGGCAGCAAGCTTTATTCAGTAAACAGATACTTTGAAAATGAAAAACGCATAAAAGAACTAAAAGCTGTAATAAAGAATATGGAACGGCAACAGAATTTGGGTAAAATACAAGTTCTTTCAAGAACGGCAGACTCTGTTACTTATAAAATTACGGTATTTACCGGCTACAAAGAAGAAGCGGCAACTCATGAAATAACACTTCCCGGAAAGGAATTTTATTTTGACTGCATTGTAATAAACTTTGATTACTCCCAAATAAGCAGCGGAACAACAGACAACATTGCATATCCCTACAGATTCTGGTCAGAGCAACTGTCACCTGAAAATGCACAGTACCTTACGGCAACATTCACAGACAGTACGGAACAAGTTCCAATTCCATACTTACTTAAAGACGATGTTTATGGCATCAGCCCTGGAACATATTTGAGCAGATTGAAGGAACTATTTTCAATAATAAATGACAAGGAACAAAGCAGACAGTTCGGCATCCGCAGTACGAACGGAGCTGCAATACACATTACGCCAAAAGACAATGAAATTTATACCATTAAAGTGGAGAACACAGGTGGGCTGAGTCTACACAAAGAAGAAGAATGGTAGAGACTGCTTTTGTAAATTTTTCATTTTTTTTCAGAAAATTGCGACAAAAAGTATAAATCAAGTGCATATATAATATAGAGGTCATATAATGCACACAATAAAATCATTTGAAAAACTTACATTTCACGATGATTTCATGTTCGGGATTGTAATGCAGGACAAGGAGATTTGTCGGGAAGCTTTAGAATGCCTGTTGGGAATCAAAATAAGCCACGTGGAATATTCCGAGCCACAGAAGGCAATTGCACCGCTGTACACGGCACATGGAATCAGGCTGGACATCTACGTGCAGGACGGCAGCACTGTCTACGATGTTGAAATACAGAACAGGGACGAAAAGGACATGGGAAGAAGGACGCGATACTATCAGGGCATGATGGACGTTGACTCCCTGCTCAAAGGTCAAGATTATTCAGACCTTAAGCACAGTGTCATAATATTCCTGTGCAGGTTCGACCCTTTCAAAAAACAAATTCCGTGTTATAATATAGTAAGGCTATGCCGTGAAGATAAAAATCTGGAGCTGAATGATGCTTCGGAAGTGTACATATTTAACTGCACGGCATATAAGGATGTAGAAAATCCAAGTCTTAGGGCATTTTTAAAGTTCGTGCAGAATAACAAGGCGGAATCAGAACTGACAAGGAGGATAGGCAATATGGTAGAGACACAAAAAAAGATAGAAGCAAACAAGAAGATATACCTGACATGGAGCCTCCACGACCATGACGTAAGAAATGAAGGCATCCGCATTGGAGAGAAGAGAGGAGAGAAACTTGGAGAAAAGCGAGGCATGAATGAAAAAGCTGTCACGAGTGCCAGAAACATGCTTTCAATGAAGCTTGGTACGCACGAGCAGATTGCACAGGCTGTAGGACTGCCGATTGAAAAGATTGCAGAAATATCTGCAGAGCTGGCGGCTGAGCTAGCAAAAGAGACAACTTTGCAAGAGGTGTAGCGCACACTACACAAGCTGAATAGTAAAAAAAGGCTGTCCGACTGAAGCTTTTGCTTCTTGGGCAGCCCTTTTATTTTTAGGTAAGGCTTGTACAGCCGTGGAGACTGCATGTTTTGTGCAGAACCACAGAGTTATAATCAAAAGTTGTGGATTGGCTAATATAGCCTAATATAGAAAAAGA
>CAMVHR010000022.1 GCA_947167345.1 uncultured Treponema sp. | reverse complement strand
CGTTCTTGAATACCTGCGGATAAAGTGAGGAAAATGATGACAGGAGTAATACTCCTAACTGAAGTAAAAACATTTTATAATTTTTCATACGATTCATAAATAGTAAGGAATACCTTGATAAAAAAAATGCTACAGGTAAATGCGTTTTTTTTCAATAGGCGTCTTGAGGATAAAAAGGTGTTTATAATGCGGTTGCCCTAGGCTAGTCATAAACTTTGATTTTTTATATCATGATGCCATGAATTATAAGGAACTTGAAATGCCTAAGGCTGGCGATAAGGTTGTTGTTGGTCTTTCTGGTGGTGTTGATTCTACCATGACTGCTATTCTTTTAAAAGAAAAAGGGTGCACTGTAATTGGTGTTACAATGTCATTGTGGACGGAAGGTGATTTGCCGGATTTACCGATTGCAGCCCATCTTCATGACAGCTGTTACGGACCTGGAGAAGTTGCAGATATTGCAGATTGTGAACAATTTTGTAAGCAGTATGGCATTGAATATCATGTTATTGATGTTAAGGAAGCATATAAAAAACAGGTTCTTGATTATTTTAAAGCTGAATATCGTGCTGGAAGAACTCCTAATCCTTGCATTCGCTGTAACAGATTCATAAAGTTTGGAGCTCTTCTTGCTGGAATTGAGTCCTTGGGCATTGATTACGACTACTTCTGTACGGGACACTATGCAAAAATTGTAAGGGGAGAACAAAGCCTTTCTACCTTGTATGGTGAAAATGCCTCTTCCGCACCAGAGGGAAATTCCATGCCGGCTCAGATTGCCTGTGCAATGGATTTGACAAAAGACCAGGCCTATTTTTTGTACAGGATACCTTCTTCCGTGCTTGAAAAAGTGCGTTTTCCACTTTCTGGATATACAAAAAAAGAAATCTTTGCAATGGCAAGGGAACGCAATTTAAAGGCTGCCGGAAAAGCGGAAAGTCAGGATTTTATTCCTCCTGAATATATGGACTATCTTTTTAGAGATCAGCCTTCCGTGCCTGGTGATTTTATTGATATGGACGGTCATGTGCTTGGCCGACATAAGGGAATTGAGCATTATACAATAGGGCAGAGGAGGGGACTTGGTGTTAGTGCAAAAGAACCTCTTTATGTTGCGGCAATCGATAAGCAGAAGAATCTTGTTGTGTTGGGTAAAGACAGTGACTTGTTCTGTGATGGATTGATTGCAGAAGACCTTGTGTGGCCTAGTGATTATGATCCGTGCTGTGAGTTTTCTGCTTCAGTAAAGATACGGCTTGCGTCCAAGCCTGTAACCGCACGCCTGATGCCTCATGAAAACAATACTTATAAAGTTCTGTTTGATGAGCCTCAGAGGGCTGTCGCACCAGGCCAGTCGGTTGTATTTTACAAAGACGGAGTTACATGCGGAGGTGGCATTATTGCCTCTGCAATAAGCCTTAATTAACGTCTATGTTGTATGTAATGGAGCGGGTTGCCCCTAGAATGTCAGAAAGGGTTACGGACAATGTGCTGTGACCTTTTGTAAGCCGGACAACAGCCAACAGGTGTCGTTTGGAATCTGGATAGATTTTACTTACATCGTAATTGCTGTTGCCTACGGCACATAAAGTTCCGTTATGCGATTCCAGTTTGTCATACAGGATATTTTCTATTGTCGTGCCATTTATTGAGACATTTGTCTTGTAAGGCATGGCAACGTTCTGCCTTGTATGATACAAAAGATATGTTCCGGCTGTAAAATTCCTTTCATTTACAAGATGATGGATTTTTCCTTCTTTGTCTTCAAAAGACAAATCTCCTATTATCAGTTCCAGTTCTTTTCCTATGCGCGGCATCAAGAGCCTTGGGTTTACGGTAGTTTTATTTTTTGTGTCGATTACCTTAAATTCCATGCAGCTCACGCCCTCCTGCCAACCGGAATTTCCGCTTTGACCTATAACTGTTCCTGTAGGAATGTCCTGATTGCTGCCTGTAATGAGTCCTTCCTGTTCTAGGTTACCGTAGACTGTCTGCAGACCGTTTTCATGTGTGAGTATGACGGCATTGCCAAGAGGAGATTCAAACCATCCTGTTTCATTGTTGTGATCTGAAAGTATTATGGAAACAGTACCTGCGTCTGCGGCTTTTATTGCAGATGTGTCGTTAAAAACTAAGGAAGAGCCAATTTGACCTCCCCTAAGCTGTCCAAAATATGAAAAGAAGGAATTTGCCTCTGTTTCATTCTGCGGCCAGTCAAATGCAGGCAGGCTACCTGCAATAAAGATAGTAGATAATGCTACTGCTGCAACTTTTTTTATATTCATATTAAGCTCTCCTGCTTTAAGTTTTCCAGCTTTAAGCTCTGTCTGTCAGTTTTTGGAAATTGTCATCCTGAAAATCTTGTTGTTCTTGCCAAGAAAAAGTTTATTTCCGCGTATCTGCATGAATGTATAATCCGCATCAAAAGAAAAAGTTCCTGCGACATGGCTGAACGGTTCTATTATTGTTACCGTATAAGATTTTTCGTCATGGCTAAGGACAAAAACAAGATTTTCTTCGGTAGACTCTTCGATCTGTGAAACGATTCCCGACACAGGAATGTGCGCGCTTTTCTGAGTGTTCAGATTTACTATGCCGATTCCACCGTTATAATTGTAATAGACAGTATCTGATGCTTCATTAAAGGCTACTGCTACCTGTCTTGAAAAATCTTTTGGAAGATATTCATAAAAGATAATCTTGCTGTGTTCTCCGTTTTTTTCGGAAACTACAAAACGCTGCCTTTTTTGTCCGCTTACACATGCAATATATTTGCCGTTTTTAGAAATGCCAGCTCCAAGGATTACCTGTATTTCGCTGCCGCCTGGGGAATACTGCTGGTCAATGTTACCGTTACTGTCAAATGATACTACAAAGCCGTCTGAAAATCCTACAACCGTTCCTTTGGCAGTGGAGTCAAAGGCTGTAATTGGTGCGTAATATTCATAATCCCACTTTTTTGTTCCGTCAGCTTTGAATTCTGCGAGTGCCGTACCACCTGGCAAGAACATAAAAAGCCTGTTTTCGTCAAAGAACGGAAAGCCAGCTGCTGCTATTGTTCCTATTTTTTCCCCCTCAGTGGAAAGAATTTCAGTTTCCCTGCTGTCTGCACCGTAAGTTGTGTAATATGTATTTGAAATTGTTGCATTGTAAGGATATGGAATTGCACTTATTACCCTGCCGTCTTCCGTAAAATAACCAATTGTCTGACCGAGCCGGAATGGAATGAGTGCATCGCCATCTTTCTTTTTCTGTATTCTGTCTATGCTGACTGCCCAGTCCGGTGTCAAATGCAGTTCATGTCCCAGTGGTTTTTGACTGATGATTATATATATTAAGCAGAATAAGGAAAATCCTACTATTAATCTAAAGAGCTTTTTGTTTTTCATATCGTACTATATTAGTAAATAGAAAAAAAATTAGCAAGCATCTGTGTAAGTCTGTTTGCTTTAGTGTGGGGCTATTATTTTCTAACTCTTGACAAAATACCGCTAACAATGCAAAATTATGTTACAATAATCAACAAGACTACATGTAAAGGAAAAAATTGTGGAAGACAATATTCTGACTATTGATGAAGTTGCAAAATATCTTCGCGTGAGCGAAAGAACTGTATATGAGTGGGCTCAGAAGGGCGAAATTCCAAGTGGAAAGATTGGTACTGTATGGCGCTTTAAGAAATCTGAGATCGAAAAATGGGTGAATGACCGCCTTGGTTCGTCTAAGAGCGATGTCGTAGATGTTTCCGTTCAGCTTAAAAATATTCTTTCGCCAGACAGAATTGTATTCCTTAATCATACAACAAAGCATGATGCCCTCATTCAGTTGACTGATAATCTTTCAACTGCTCCGCAGGTAAAAGATGCGGCAGAACTTCAGAAAGAAATATTGAAGAGGGAAAGCCTTATGTCTACATCTGTAGGACGCGGCATTGCAATTCCTCATGTACGTCTTGCAAGCGTTACAGACTTGGTACTTTCTGTAGGCATTTCAAAGGTTGACATCATTGACTTTGAGCCTGTGGATGATGTTCCTGTTCGCCTTCTGTTCATGATTGCAGCTGCATACAACCAGCACGCTTACTATCTTCAGACTCTTTCATTCTTCAGTTCAAAGATGAGAAATTCTGACTTGAAAGACGCACTGCTGTCTGTTGAAAATCAGATGGATGCATACAATCTTCTTATAAAATAGCAGGGTGCTTGAACACTCTGTAAAAGCTTAATGGAACAGGACGGGAATCCATTTGGACTGATCGTCATGTTCCTGAGCTATCATGCCCCATGTTATTCCGCTAGCTGTTGTTTCTCCCATAAGATAGTCTTTTCCATTTGCCTTAAAGCTGTGTCCTGGATGTGTTGAAATGAATCCCGCAACTGCATGGCTGTATTCGCTGCTTATAAACATGATGCTGTCCATGTTCATGCTTGTAAGAAGCACTGACAAAAGCATGCTCCGTGAATCGCAGTCGCTTCCGCCACCTAATATAATGGAAGGGAGTGATGCAAAGTCGCTTGATGTTTTTTCCCTTTCGTACTTCATTCCCTGTGTCCATGTTAAAAGTTTTTGTGCAAGGTCTGTATCATCGGTACAGTCTGGTGACAGTTCATTAAAAATATCGAATGCAATTCTGTTTAGTCTTTTGAACGAGTCTCTGAACACCATGCGGTAATATCTTATCCAAGCGTCCTTCCATACAGGTGTGTTTGCATATAGTTTGAGCACGTTGTATTCACGATCTATAAGGTATTCGCTTGCTTCCTTGTCTGATTGACGCATAAAGCTTTTGATTTGTTTGCCGTCAATGTTCATTGTTACCGGAATGAATTTTTCAGAATCTGGACATGCATACGATGTTACAGGGCCTGCTTCATAGGCACTGCCGTAGTCAATCCTCAGACCGTCAATAAAGCTCAGCATGAATTCTCCGCAAGGTTCAAACTGAGTCTGCTCTGTATATATGAGCATTAATAAAGTTCCTTCTTCTTCTGGCAGCGTTACGGATGCGGCGTATCCAGCAGATGACATTTGCCCCATATAGCTTGAATATGCGGACAGGGCAAAATCCTGATTGCGCCACTTGAATGTGTCAATTTCATTTTGAGCGTTCATTCTTGAAAAACTGTCTTTAAGGGCTTCTTCTGGTGTCTTGTATACGCCTTTGTCATATATTTTTATAACGGCCGTTACTGGTAGCAGGGCACTTTGCAGTTGAAAAGATTTTCCGTCTTTGGCGGCAGAAACCGTATAAAATCCTTCTGGTAAATCTATTGCCAAAGATTTTTTGCTGTTGATGGATGTTACCGCAGCACGGGCTGTCTGTGTAAGAAGAAAAAAAACAGCCAGGATAGTCGTTTGAAATCTTGTCATTTTTCGCCACCTTTTATATTATATTCGGCAAATGAAGCCTTTTTCCATATTGTATGAAAACTCTGAGATTCTCTTGATAAACAAACCTAGTGGCATTTCGGTACAAGGTGGAGTCGGCATTTCTCATCCTTTGGACGAAACTCTGTCCGAGCAGATGGGGTATAAGGTTCATCTTGTGCATCGTCTGGATAAGGAGACTGCCGGTATACTTATTGTTGCAAAAAATGCTGCCGCAGCGTCAAAATGGATTCGACTTATTTCGACAGATCAGGTAAAGAAAGAATATTATGCCGTATGCATAGGATGTCCTGTAGTAAATGGAAATCATAGAAAAAAGGGGGTGCTTTCTGGTACGGTTGAAGCCCACGGAAAGGTGCAGGAAGCCCAGACTTTTTACGAAGTTGAAAAAACATGGTCAGTTTCTGCGCCGAATTCAGATTTTGAACCTGTGGAGTTGAGTCTTGTTCATATTACGCTTGGAACAGGGCGCATGCATCAGATTCGCATTCAGATGGCAAAGGCTGGAGCACCTCTTGCTGCTGATGATCAGCACGGAAACTTTAAGGTGAATAAGATTTTGCGTAAGTGTGGCATAAAAAAGCTTCAGCTTGCTGCCATTCGCCTTACCATTCCTGTTGAAGGAACTGCTCGTACATTTGAGATTCCTCTTCCTGAACATTTTAGAGACTGCTGAATGCTGATATATCGGCAGAAAGTAATGAAAAATATAAAAACCTGTTTCCTTGTCTATTGACACTGTAATGGAGAAATGGTATATTCTTTTTAATTATAAAGAATTTAAAAAAGAGCCTGCATGAGGCTCTTTTTTTTTCAACTGTCGATTTTTTTTCAGAGGTTTCTATTGAACTACATTTCTCACGATACAATTCCCAACTTCAAGGAATGTGCATCGGTTGTAGCAGATATCGGCTTTGTGCTGGTTGAGCTGCAGATTGTGCCTCAGAATGGCATGGTAAGAATTACAGCGGTAATTGCTTCTAAAGATCCTTCAAAAGATATAGGTGTTTCGGACTGTTCAAAAGTCCATCATGCATTGCAGCCAAAACTTCTTTCTCTTCTTGGAAAGAGTGAGGATGATATCATGATGGAAGTGTGTTCTCCGGGGCTTGAACGCAACATAAAGAATGCCGCTGAGTTCAGCTGCTTTACAGGTAGGGAAATCCGAGTCTGGGACAAGAATATCAGTGACTGGGTACGTGGAAAAATAAAATCTTCCGATGACGTGCAGGTTACGTTGGAAACTGAGGCTGATGGTGACAAGACCATTGCCTATAACGATATTGCAAAAGCAAAATTTATACATTTGTAAGGGAGACTTGATATGTCAGAAATGGCAGATGCAATCCGTGCTCTTCAGTCTGAAAAGGGAATGAGCGAGGAGTCAATCAAGCAGACGATTGAAAACGCAATAAAGGCGGCATATAAAAGAACTTTTGGTACTGCCGAAAATTGTATTGTAAAATTTGACGAAGGTTTGTCAGATGTAAAAGTTTATTCACGCAAGGTTATTGTAGACGGTGTATATGATCCGTCTCAGGAAATTGAACTTGAAGAAGCTTTGAAGCTTAGCAGCGAATGTGCCGTGGGTGATGAAATTGACATTGAAATTGACCCTCATACCTTTGCACGTTCTGCAGTTTCAACAGGAAAGCAGACTGCACATCAGGCTTTGAACGAAAGTTTCAAGGATACTCTGTATAATGAATATAAGAGCCAGATCGGACAGATAAAGGCTGGTACATATCAGCGCGAGAGGAACGGAAACATCTTTATTGATGTTGGCAAGGTTGAGGCTGTTCTGCCTGTCAAGTATCAGAGTCCTCGTGAGGCATTTGAAGTAAATGAACGCATTCGTGCGTTGCTGGTTGACATAAAGAAGACATCGAACGGCATTCAGTTGGTGCTGAGCCGTACAGATCCTAAATTTGTTCAGAATCTTCTTGAACTTGAAGTTCCTGAAATTCAGGATAAGACTATTTCTGTATACAAGACTGTTCGTGAGCCGGGCTATCGTACTAAGATTGCAGTGTATTCCAACAAGTCTGATGTAGACCCTGTAGGAGCTTGTGTTGGACTTAAGGGTGTTCGCATTCAGAATGTTATTAGGGAACTTGAAAGCGAAAAGATTGATGTCTTGAAGTATGATGAAGATCCTCATGAATTCATAAAGAATGCTCTTCTTCCTGCAGAAGTAAAGAGAGTTGTTATTCTTGATAAGGAAAAGAAAGAAGTTCTTGCGATTGTTTCGGAAAGCCAGTTCTCACTTGCAATCGGTAAGCAGGGACTTAATGTCCGTCTTGCAAACCGCTTGTGCGACTGGAACATTGACGTTAAGACGGAAGAGCAGGCGGCTGAGATGGATCTTACAGAGACAGATTCACGCATGGCTGCAGAACAGCTTTTTGCTGGCTCTGAGGTTTCAGAGAACGAGGTTATTGTTAATGTATCGCAGTTGCCTGGTGTTGATCAGAAAGTTGCGGAAAAGCTTGCTGGTGCTGGAATTGAGGATATTGAAGTATTCCTTGATGCAGTCGAAGATGGAAGTGTTTATGAGGTTGAGGGCGTTACAGCTGAAGAAGTTGATGCCGTAAATGCTATTATAAATGAAAATGTAGTATTTGAGGAAGCGGACGGAGAGGAAGAGTCTGATGCTGAAGGTGAGGGCGAAACTTCTGAAACTGAACCTGTTGCAGACTCTGAAGAAGAGGATGAAAAGTACTATTGCCCTGTATGCAATACGGAAATTTCTCCAGACATGTCCAAATGTCCTAAGTGCGGTGCTGAATTAGAATTTGAAGAGGAGTAAGGAAAACTATAGTTATGGCGGATGAAGCAGAAAAGAAAGTAGATTTTGTTTTGCACAAGAAAGAAGAAACAAGTTCTCAGCCTAAGAAAAAGGTGGTGGTAATTAAGCGGAAACCGAATTCTGCACCAAAGGACAAGGATAAGAACGTCCGTGTCGTGGTAAAAAAGGCTGCTGAATCATCCGCTAAACAGGAAGAGAGCGTAGCTCCTGTACCAAAAGAGCAGCCTGTAAAGCCGACTGCATCAGCAAAAACGGTAGCGTCAGCAGAGTCTGCTGATGTAAAGCAGGTTGCTCCTGCTCAGAATCAGGAAGCAGATAAAGAAAAGAAAGCTCCTTCAGATAAAGTTGCTCCTCAGAAAGACAAGCCTCGCACAGAAAATAAAAATTCAACATTTGTACTGAATACAGCTCGTCCGAATGTAAAGGCCGGAAACTTAAGTGGAGGCTCTCGTACAAATCGGTCGGGTGGTTATTATAACAATAATAACAGGCGTGGTGGTTCTGGATTTACTGGTGCTCAGGCCCGTGAAGGCTATCAGAATAGGGAACGTACCGGAGGCTGGAACAACCGTAACGGCTACAACAGTAATGGTCAGGGCGGACAGGGAAGGCCTGGATTTAACAACCGCAGCGGCTACAACAATAATGGTCAGGGCGGACAGGGAAGGCCTGGATTTAACAACCGCAACGGCTACAACAATAATGGTCAGGGCGGACAGGGAAGACCTGGATTTAGTCGTCCTGGTACCTTCGGAGGTCCAAAGCCTTCATTTGGCGATGCTGGTGCAATGCAGGGAAATAAAGCTCCTGCAAAAAAGCAGTTTAAGGGTAAAAAACAGGTATACAGCCATAAAGAGCAGGAAGAAGCTTTCAAGGAAGAAGAGCTTTATCAGAACAAAAAGCATGATACTCCTGTAAGTGCTGTTCCAGAGCAGATCGATATCATGGATACTATTTCAGTATCAGATCTTGCAAAGAAGATGAACCTTAAGGCCGGAGAAATCATTGCAAAACTCATGTCAATGGGCATGATGGTTACAATCAACCAGTCCATCGATAGTGATACGGCAACAATTCTTGCATCTGAATACAATTGTAAGGTTCATATCGTAAGCCTTTATGACGAAACTGTCATTGAAAGTGATGAAGGTAGTGAAGAGGACATTTCAGTACGTCCTCCGATTGTTACGGTCATGGGACATGTTGACCATGGTAAGACAAAGACCCTTGATGCAATCCGAAACGCACATGTTGCAGAAGGTGAAGCAGGCGGAATTACGCAGAAGATTGGTGCTTACATGGTTTCTACTCCTAAGGGAGACATAACGTTCCTTGACACTCCTGGTCATGAAGCCTTTACAATGATGCGTGCCCGTGGTGCTCAGATTACGGATATTGTTGTTCTTGTAGTTGCGGCAGATGACGGTGTAATGCCTCAGACTCTTGAAGCCATTCACCATGCAAAGGATGCAAAAGTTCCGATTATTGTTGCTGTAAACAAGATTGATAAGCCTGATGCAAATCCTGACCGTGTTATGACTCAGTTGTCAGAAAATGGTCTTACCCCAGAAGCTTGGGGTGGTGATACACAGTATGTAAATATTTCTGCCCTTAAAAAAGAAGGTATTGATGATCTTCTTGATGCAATCTTATTGCAGGCAGAAATGCTTGAATTAAAGTCTCCGTATAACTCTCGCGCAGAAGGTAGAGTTATTGAATCTAGAATTGATCAGGGACGCGGTGTTGTTGCTTCTGTTGTTGTTCAGCGCGGTACTCTCCATACAGGAGATCCTTTTGTTGCGGGCATTTATTCTGGTCGTGTACGTGCTATTTTCAATGACCGCGGTGTTAAGATAAAGGAAGCTGGTCCTTCTATGCCAGTTGAAGTTCTTGGCATTGAGTCTATGCCTAATGCCGGAGATCCTTTTCAGGTAACGGAATCTGAAAAGGAAGCTCGTGCATTCGCTGCAAAACGTCAGGAACTTAAGCGTTTTGAAGATGCAAAGGCTGTCAAGAAGGTTACTCTTGAAAACCTTTATTCTACAATTGAACAGAATGAAATTAAGGAATTCAAGGTTATCATTAAGGCAGACTTGCAGGGTAGTGCAGAAGCCCTTAAGACTTCTCTTGAAAAGCTTTCTACAAAAGACATCCGCCTTGTAGTCATTCATTCAAGTGCAGGTGCAATCAATGAAAGCGATGTTACACTTGCAGCTGCCGATGACAATGCAATCATAATTGGATTTAACGTTAGACCTACAGCAAAGGCTAAGGCTCTTGCTGATCAGGAAAAGGTTGAAATCCGCAAATATAATATCATTTATCGTTGTGTTGAAGAAATTAAGCAGGCTATGGAAGGAATGCTTAAGCCTGACACAAAAGAAGAAGTTACTGGTACACTCGAAGTACGCAACACTTTCAAGGTTCCAAAGATTGGTATTATTGCAGGTTGTTATGTTACAGATGGTATCATCAAGCGCACAAGCAATGTAAACCTTATCCGTGACGGTGTTGTTAAGTTTACAGGAAAGGTTGGCTCTCTTAAACGCTTTAAGGAAGACGCAAAAGAAGTTCGTGCCGGTTATGAATGTGGTCTTGGCATTGAAAACTGGCAGGACATTCAGGAAGGCGATGTAATTGAAGCATTTGAATTTGTTGAAGTAGCCAGAAAGCTTGGAGACACTCTTGTTGATGAACGTGCTGAGATGGAAAAACGCTCTGCACAGCGTGAAGCTGCAGCTGCTGCAAAGGCACTTGCAGAAAAGCAGGAACAGCAGCTTTCTGAAAAGGCTGCAAAAGAAGCTGGCAAGGAACGTAAGGCTGAAGCTGCCAGAGCTGATCAGATTCAGTCTCCAGAGGACTGGGCAAAAGAAGCTGCTCGTAAAGATGCAGAAGAAAGCGGAGAAGCTAACTAATGGGGCAGTTTAGGTTAATTCGTCTTGGAGAACAGCTTAAGCAGGAAATTGCTAACATGATTCTTCGGCATGAAATAAAAGACCCTCGTGTTAATGAGTTTTTGACCATTAACCGTGTGGAAGTTGCCGGGGATCTTGCTTATGCAAAAGTATTTGTCTCTTCTTTCATGGATGAAAACGCTGTAAAGCGTGGAGTTCAGGGCTTGCAAAGTGCTGCTGGGTTTATTCAATCCAGCATTGCAAAAAAGTTGAGCATCTATAAATTTCCAAAGCTGACATTTGTAGCTGATTTTTCTATGCGTGATGGCTATGATATGGTGCAGAAACTGAACGAACTTGAAAAAAATGCCAAAGAAAAAGAAACTGACTGATAATCCTTCTGGAATTGTTCCTTTTGCGAAACAGTCTGGTCTTACCAGTTTTTCTTCTTTATGGAGCATAAAGCATGCTCTTAATACAGAAAAAGTAGGACATACTGGAACACTGGATTCTTTTGCAGATGGATTGCTTGTTGTTTTAAGTGGCAGTCTGACTCATCTTGTTCCCCATGTTACAGGATTTAAAAAGACATATCTAGCAGTTGTCTGTTTTGGTACAGAAACCGACACATTGGATCCCTGTGGAATTGTTACAAAGAACTCTTGTGTGCCTGATAGGGAAGCTGTTGAAAAAGCTTGTGAAAAGTTTACAGGTGCTCTTCTTCAAGTGCCACCTGTCTTTTCGGCAATTCATGTTGACGGACAGCGTGCAAGTGATATGGCTCGTAATGGTAATGCTGTTGCTTTGGAGCCACGTCAAATCTTTGTATACAGCAACACTTTACTGGATTTTAAAGAACCTACTGCAGTAGATAAGAATGCTTATGCACTAATACAGATAGAATGTTCAAAGGGTACTTATATTCGTGCTCTTGCTCGTGATATGGCAGAATTTCTTGGTTCTTGTGCACATTTGAGTGCTTTGCGTCGTACTCAGGTTGGTCCGTTTTCTCTAGAGGAAGCTGCATGTTATTCCTTGTTACCTGAGTTTACAATTGAAAACGGCATTCTGAACGATAAACGTTTTGCTTGTGAAAGTAATAAGGGCGATAAGGAAAAGGACTCTGCTGAAAAATTACAGGACATAAAGAATCACTTTCTTGTCTTTACCCCGGAACTTGCAAATCGCTGTGGCTTAAAGGCTGATTCCTTAAAGAAAGAACATGAAAAAGCTTATTTAAACGGGCGTCCTCTTTCAGGAAAGATGTTTTCAAAAATAGATTTCCCTGAAGCGGAAGCTCAGAGTGATGAAATTGCAGTTTTTTATGATGACATGACTTTTGCAGGCATGATAAAGCTTGCTGACAAAAGGTTGTCTTATGGTTTTGTTGTTCCCTGCAAAAAAGAAGTTCGGTGTCGTGTGTTCAGTTGGACACAACTTACGGAAGGTCAGTTCCCTGTGGAATGGCTGAGCAGGGGCACCGCAATTACTGTCGGTAGCTTTGATGGAATCCATGCCGGGCATGAGTCACTTTTGAATTGTGTCCTGTCTAAAACTGGCTGTGTTCCTGGTGTAGTAACATTCCGTAATTCTGTCAAAGGATTTGAAAACGGCTTTGAAGGTGATATTTCTGTTCTTGATCAGAGACTTGATCTTTTGACAGCAAAAGGAATTGCGTTTGTTGTAGTGATTGACTTTTCTGATGATTTCAGTAGAATAGAAGGCAGTTCATTTTTGGAAGTGCTTCGTAAAAACTGCAATATGAAATGGCTTGTTGAAGGCCGTGATTTCAGGTGCGGTTATAAAGGTGCTTTTGATATGAATGCAATACGGGAGTTTGCACAGGAACATTCATTTGCCCTTGAACAGGTTGAGGATGTTATTGTTGACGGTCTTAGGGTAAGTTCGTCCCGTATACGTGATGCAATACTAAAAGCTGATTTTGCTTCTGTTCAGAAAATGCTTCTTCGTCCTTTTTCTTATGATGCAAGGCATCTTGAATGGAAAGAGATTCAGTCAGAATGGTTTGTTGCAGAGCGTGTTTCTAAGCAGATTCTTCCTTCTGACGGAACATATTCTGTTGTTGCAGTCCTTGATGATGGTGTCAATGGTTTTAATGTGATTCACACCGTATGTTCTGTAGAAAAAAAGACTGTAAAGCTTCAGCTTCCTTCGCTAAATACTGCGGAGCGTGTGAAGACTATAAATTTTAACCATTAATGATGCATTGTTGCATGAGAGTCGAGCATGCTGCTTTGTATCATGGTAAAATATATTAATTTTAAGGAGTAAGTTATGGCACTTACAAAAGAAACGACTTCTTCATTGGTATCAAAGTTTGGTGCAAATGATAAGGACACAGGAAATTCAAAGGTTCAGATTGCATTGCTCACAGAGCGCATTAAGGAATTGACAGCTCACTGCAAGCAGTTTCCAAAAGATGCAACTGCATCACGTGCATTGCTGAAGGATGTAGGACAGCGCAGAAGACTTATGAAGTATTATCAGCGCAAGGATCTTGCAGCTTACCGTCAGTTGATAAAGGATCTTGGACTTCGTAAATAGATTCTGTGTAAAAGGCAGCTTACATCACAGTCTGTTGATAAAAGCTGCCTTTTATATTTAATATCGGGTGTGCCGGCTGTTCAAACGGTGTATCCGTCAGCATGATGCATAATGGCATCAAGTTGAAAAAGAATGAATGAAATTTTAGAAGGAAACAATGGTAGAAAGAGTAACTAGAAAAATCGGTGACACAGAACTGATTCTTGAAACAGGAAAAATCGGTAAGCAGGCTAATGGTTGTGTTTATGCACAGTTTGGAGGAACTTCTGTTATTGCAACAGTTTGTGCTTCAAGTGAAGTAAAAGAAGGATTGGATTTTGTTCCTGTTACTGTCGATTACAATGAAAAATTTTATGCCGCAGGAAAGATTCCTGGTGGTTTTGTAAAGAGGGAAGGTCGTCCTAAGGATAAGGAAATTCTTGTAAGTCGTCTTATTGACCGTCCTATGCGTCCTCTTTTTTATCCTGAATTCGGACGTGAATTGCAGATTGTTCCGACATGTGTATCTGTAGACGGTGTTAACCCACCTGATATTCTTGCTGTTATTGCATCTTCTGCAGCAGTTACAATTAGTGATATTCCGTTTAATGGTCCTGTTGCTGGAGTTCGTGTTATTTATGTTAACGGCGATTATGTCTTGAATCCAACTTATGACTTGATTGAAAAGGCTCAGCTTGAGATTGTTGTTGCCGGTACTAAAGACGGTTTTACAATGGTTGAAGGTGGTGCAAATGAAGTTTCTGAAGATGTAATGCTTGGTGCACTTGCCAAAGCTCAGGATTTTATCCGTGATATGTGTGAGCTTCAGGAAGAACTCCGTGCAAAATGCGGAAAAGAAAAGCTTCCTCTTGCTCCGTTTGATGTAAAACTTGAAAATGCAGATGCAATTGAAGCTGAAGCTACACCTTTGATGCAGGAAGCTTGCTTCCTTAAGGGAAAGATGGCTCGCGGAAAGGCTGTAAAAGAAGTAAAGGCAAAGGTCGCTGCAAATCATGCCGAGCAGCTTGAAGATGAAACTCAGAAAAAGCTTTTTGATGCTTTGTTTGATGATATTCAGTACCGCTTGCTCCGTTCCAGCATTCTTGAAAAGGGATTGCGTATTGATGGACGTGGAACTGAGGACATTCGTCCTATTACATGCGAAATAAACGTATTGCCACGTCCTCATGGAAGTGCTCTGTTTACTCGCGGTGAAACTCAGTCTCTTGCTGTTACAACTCTTGGTACAGCTATGGATGAGCAGGTTTATGATGATATTGAAGGCGACAGAAGCGAAAACTTTATCCTTCATTATAACTTCCCTCCATATTCTGTTGGTGAAGTAGGCAAGCTTTCTACTGGTCGCCGTGAGATTGGACATGGAAATCTTGCACGCCGTTCTCTTGCTCCTATGATTCCTAGTCGTGAAGAATTCCCTTATACAATTCGTGTTGTATCAGAGATTATGGAATCTAACGGTTCTTCTTCACAGGCTTCTACTTGTGGTGGATGTCTTTCACTTCTTGCAGCTGGTGTACCAATGAAAAAGATGGTTGCTGGTATTGCAATGGGCTTGATTACTGACGGACCTCAGTATAAGAAATATGCAATCCTTTCTGATATTCTTGGTGAAGAAGATCATCTTGGAGACATGGACTTTAAGGTAGCTGGTACTCGTGATGGTATTACTGGTTTCCAGATGGATATTAAGATTGCCGGTGTTTCTATGGACATTATGCGCAAGGCTCTTGATCAGGCAAAGCGCGGCCGCAATCATATTCTTGACATAATGGAACAGTGCATCAGCAAGCCTCAGCCAATCAGTGCATTTGCACCAAAAATTGAATCTTTGAAGATTCCTGTTGATAAGATAGGAGCTTTGATTGGACCAGGCGGAAAGAATGTAAAGGCTTTGTGCTCTCAGTACGGTGTTACAATCAATACTGATGATGATGGTACTGTAACAATTTACGGCAAGACTGGAAAAGCTACAGATGCTGCAAAGGCAGCTGTAAAGGGAATCTGTGAAGATCCTGAGCCAGGTACCATTTACAATGGTACTGTAAAGCGCATCATGGACTTTGGTGCATTCGTAGAAATTCTTCCTGGAAAAGAAGGCTTGTGCCACATTTCTAAGCTTTCAAGAAGCCGTGTTGAAAAGGTAACTGATGTGCTGAAAGAAGGTCAGGTAATTCCTGTAAAGCTTCTTGAAGTTGATAAGATGGGACGTCTTAACCTTTCTTACATTGATGCTCTTGAAGAGCAGGAAAAAAAGAATAAATAAAATTCTCTATAAATGAATAGAACCACGATGCATCTCTATTTTTAATAGGAGATGTTTCGTGGTTTTTTTATGGAATAAAACATGCCTGCCCAAAAACAGATAAATTCAGCTGAAAAGCAACTCTTGAAAAATAATGTAATGCTTATTACTCAGAAGATGCCTGAACACAGAATTGCATCAATTGGTTTCTGGTTTGCTGTTGGTTCAAGAAACGAGCATGCTGGTGAGCATGGAATAACGCATTTTATTGAGCATCTATTGTTTAAAGGAACTACGGAAAAATCTGCCAGAGAACTTTCTCTTTTTTTTGATAAAGCCGGCGGCTATGTGAATGCCTTTACGGACAGGGAAAATGTTTGTGTGTACTGTACGATTCCTTCATTTGAAAATAATGTTCGCAAGGCAATGCATGCTTTGTGTGATATGTCGTGTAATGCACTTTTTCCTGAGCAGGAACTTCAGAAAGAACGGACTGTTGTTGAGAATGAAATTTCAGCTTCTCTTGATGATGCGGAAGGATGTGCTATGGATGCCGCTGCTTTGTGCGTCTGGCCGGAACAAAACATAAGCAGAAGCATTACAGGCTCTATTGAAGATGTAGACAGTCTTACTCGTGCTCAGATTTTACAATGGTATAAAACTTATTTTGTTTCTGGAGAACTTACTGTTGTGTGTGCTGGAAATTTTGACGAGCAAGAATTAATAGAAGAACTTTTGCATTTGCCTTGTCATTCTGTGCCAAAAAAACTTCCTGAGCAAAGGCATTATAATGACACTCCTGTCTGGAAAAGTGGAAGCAATTTTATTCCTACAGATTTTACTCAGCTGCATCTTATTCAGGCGTATCCGATTCCTGTGCCTCTTTCTCCAAAAGATGACGTTGTTCTTGATGTGTTTAATGCACTTGCCGGAGATACTATGAGTAGTAGATTGTTTCAGTCTTTACGGGAGTCAAGCGGGCTATGCTATAATGTGTACAGTTTTGCATCGGATTTTGAAGGTGCTGCCTTATGGAGCGCGTATACTTCTTGCGACAAGGCAAATGGAAAGCTTGTTGCCCGACTTTTGCAGCAAGAACTGGAACGTTTTGAGACAGATGATTTTTCGGATGAAGAAATAGAAGCTGCAAAAGAGCATTTGTGCGGTGAAGAAATTATTAACGGCGAAGATGTTGAGTACATCATGAAACGCCTTCAAAGAAATTATTCTCTTGGATTTCCTTTCTATGAAACCGATGATATTATTAGAAATATACGACTTGTAACAAAAGAAGATATTATTGCCTTTGTAAAAAAACTTCTTAATAAAAATAATTGTGCGTTTGTGGCTTACGGAGCTTCGAGTCGGGAGGAACTTTAGCAATGACAGAAATAAAAATACCATGCATGAAAAATGATGATGCAGAGCTTCCTGTTTACAAAACTGCGGGAGCTGCCGGAGCTGATGTTTGTGCCTGCATTACTGAACCAGTAGTAATTCATTCAATGCAGTCAGCTTTAATTCCGACAGGTCTGTTTTTTGAAATTCCAGAAGGCTATGAAATACAGGTTCGTCCACGAAGCGGTCTGGCATTCAAGAATTGCATAACTGTCTTAAATACTCCTGGTACAATTGATAGCGATTATCGTGGAGAGTTAAAAGTTCTTTTGATGAATTTTGGTAAGGAAGACTTTACGGTTCAGAATAAAGACCGCATTGCACAGATTGTTGTGGCTCCTGTAACAAGAGGCTTGTTTAGCTGTGTTAAAAAGATTTCTTCTACAGAACGTGGAGAAGGAGGCTTTGGGAGCACCGGCAAGTAATGGATTTCGATTATCTTGATGAAATAAAAATAGAAAAAAAATCTCACTTGCCTGCTGTTAGGGGGGCAAATTCTGTACAAAAACAGAATAAAAAGGAAGATTTAATAAAAAAACTGCAATCAAAATCTTCTGAAGATGAAAGCGAACTGTCTTTATCATTAAAAGATATTGAGCAGTATAAAAAGGCCATGGCTCTTGAAAAAAAGAATGCCGAAAGAAAAAAAGAGCAAACTCTCGTAAAAGAGCAGGCTGCAAAAGAGCAGGCTGCAAAAAAAGATTTCGCTGTAGAAGAAGAGCCGCTAAAAAATCAAGTTGCAAAAACAGAAAACCCAACAACTGCTGTTGTTACAGTAAGTAAAGAGCCTGAAAAAGAAAAATCCCGTAAAAAAACAAATCTCTTTGAAGGTCATGTTCTTCTTAAATACCTGTGTAAAGAATTGTTCATGTATTTTGCAATATGTTTCTGCTTCTTTTTTGTGGTATTCTTTGTTAATAATATTCTTCTTCTTGCAGAAACTATTTTGCGTCAACACGTAAAAGTTTCTGCTGTATTAAAACTCATATTGTACTGTCTGCCCTCGATTGTTGCACAATCTGCACCATTTGCAACGCTTGTAGGGTTTTTAATGTGCCTTGGAAGAATGGTTACTGACAATGAGATAATGATTTTAAGGGCTACAGGACAACGGTATTCTTTGATATTGATTCCGGTTCTTGTGATGGGATTGTTAATATCATCATTTAGTTTTGTAATGAATGATTATTTTCTTCCGCTTGGAATACTTAAGTTTAACCGTCTGACGCATGAAATAAAGCAATCGGATCCGGCTGTAGAAATAGAAGCCAATACTATAAAGCGGATGAATAAAATTTCTGTTGTTATAGGAAATGTCAGTGATGATAATATTATTCAGGACATGGTCTTCTTCAATGTAGATAATGACGGAAATGATCGCATAATTGTTACCGGAAAAGGATCTGTTGAAAAGTCTCAGGAAGAAGGTGTCCTGATGAAGTTTAATATGGGAAAGACTACTGTATTTTCCATAGATAATTCGGACAGAAAAAAGTTTGATGTCCTTGAATCTCAAACAGCTTCATTTAATGTATTTGATTCGGTCATAACGGATGCAAGTACAAGAATTGCTCCGAGGGAAATGACTTCTTTTGATTTGTGGAAGCACATAAAGCAGATGGCAACAGATCAGACTGTGACTAAAAAAAGACTTAATCAGTATAAGCTTGAATTCAATAAGAAATTTTCAATGCCGTTCGGTTCTATATTTTTTGCAATGCTTGCTTTTCCTCTTGCTCTGATATTTGGAAAACGTGACGGCTTGACTTTAGGTTTGATATTCGGAATTGTAATATCGGTTTTATACTGGGCAGCTTCAATACTTGGTCAGATTTTTGGCGTAAAAAGCGGATGGAATGGTTTCGTTATGATGTGGACTCCTAATTTTGCTATAGGTATTGCAGGAATTATTTTGTATTTGAGGCTTAGGAAAAAATGAAACTTGTTTTTTATATGTTAAGGAAATTTGTTGCAATTTTCTTAGGCTCTATGATTTTTTCGGTACTCATATTGTCCCTTACTGATTTACTGCTTAATATATGGGGATATGTTTCAAAAAGCGTTCCTTCCTCAGCGATTTTTCACATAATGATTTTGTACATTCCGAAAGCTACATGGTATTCTGTTCCGATTGCCATGCTTTTTGCAACAGCCTATATGCTTAGTGACTTGTATGCAAAGAATGAGCTTTTAGCTGTTTTTGCATGCGGAATATCTCTGTTCCGTTTTACTTTTCCACTGATGATTCTTTCTGTATTTATGAGTGTCGGACTTTTTATGTTTAATGATGCTGTTGTTGCAAAAAGTTATGAAAAGAAAATGGCGCTGCAGAATAAAGTTCTTGACAATGAAACTGAGTATGATAATTCGAATGTTGTTGTCATGAGCGAAGGCGGAAAGATAATTTATAAGGCTGAATATTTTGACAGCCGTTTTGAACGCTTGTATTCATTGTATGTTTTGTACAGAAACAATGATCGTTCTTTTGATGGCTTGATTTATGCAGAAAGTGCCGTATGGGCTTCTGACCACTGGGAACTGAGCAATGCAAGTTTTTATAAACAGGACAAAAATGGATATCACATTTATCCTGTTGATTATGATCACTTGTTCCGCTTGATGGAGCCTCCTGATACATTCAGAAGAAATTCAATTAATGTTGAGGAGGTCACAGCAGCAGAAGCAAAGCAATATATATTGCAACTGGAAAAGTCTGGCTTACCAAGTAATGAAGCAAAGGCTGAATATTATAAAAAATATGCTTTTTCATTTGTAGTGCTGGTTGTCGTTCTTCTTGCAATAGGATTGAGCGGAAAAACACGAAAGAATGTTTTGATTGTCAGCCTTGCATTAAGCATAACAGCTGTAGTATTATTTTATGTAATGCAAATGATTACAATGCTTATGGCAAGATTTGGTACTATTCCGCCTGTGTTTGGAGAATGGTTTCCTGTTGTTTTTTTTGTCTGTATTAGTGCTTTGCTTTTGAAATATGCCCGTACATAGATAGTACATAGTTTTTTTTGTAGGATTATATTATGGTAGAACATTTTTTTGAAATCAATCACGAAAATATGGATGGTGAAAAAAAGACTCGTGCAAGAACTGGCATCATGCATCTTCCTCATGGAGATGTTCACACTCCTGTTTTTATGCCAGTTGGAACAAAAGGTACTGTAAAGGCTGTATCTAAAGAATCCCTTGAAGAGATTGGGTTTGAAATAATTCTTGCAAATACTTACCACATGTACTTGCGTCCTGGAGCTGATATTGTTCAAGAGGGTGGGGGACTTCATGGCTTTACAAAATGGAACCGTAATTTTTTAACTGATTCTGGTGGCTTTCAGGTATTTTCTTTGTCTCAGCTAAGGAAAATACAGAATGATGGAGTTACATTTCGCAGTGACATAGACGGAAGCAAGCATCTTTTTACTCCTGAAAATGTTGTGCAGACACAGGTGAAATTAAATTCTGACATTCAGATGCAGCTTGACATTTGTTCAGGTTATGGAGTGGAAAGAAAAGAAGCTGAGCAGGCATTAAAAATCACATCTGCATGGGCTGAACGGGCAATAAAGGAATGGAATGTCCAGAAACAGAATGGTTACAGGGGCATCCTTTTTCCTATTGTTCAAGGAAATTTCTTTGAAGACCTTCGGAAACAGAGTGCTGAATTTGTAAGTGCTCTTGATACTCCAGGTCTTGCCATTGGAGGATTAAGTGTTGGCGAACCTCCTGAAGTTTTTGCCGAGTATCTGCGTTATACAGTACAGTTCCTTCCAGATTCGAAGCCTCGCTATGTAATGGGAATTGGTACGCCTGATTATATTTTTGAAGCTGTTGAAGACGGCATTGATATGTTTGACTGTGTTCAGCCGACAAGAGTTGCCCGTCATGGACTATATATTACTCATAACGGTATGCTTTCAATAAAACAGAAACGGTTTGAGCATGATTTTAGTCCAATCGACGCTGAATGTCAGTGCAAGGTGTGTCGCACATATTCAAGAGCGTATCTTCGTCACATTTTCCGTGAACAGGAAATTCTTTCGTCTATGCTTGCCAGCTACCATAACCTTTATTTCCTGCATTCGATGATGAACGAAATTCGCAAGAGCATTCAGGAAGACCGCTTTACATCTTATAAAGAAGAATTTTTGAAACGATTTCATTCAAATAATGTTTAATAAATCAGAGGTTTTGCCATGAAGAAGATATTTTGTATTGTAAGTGCTGCTGTTTTTGCAAGTTCATTAGTGTTTTCGCAGCAGTCTTCCGTAGGAACTACAGAAGATCCTATTGTACAGCAGTATCTTGACGCACAGGAAAATAATGATTCTTCCGAAAAAGAAAGCTTATATGTTAAAAAGGAAAAAATAGTTCCTGATGCAAAACGTCCTTTGCCTCCATCTCAGGAAAAAATTCAGGAAGTCATTGATAAGAATCCTGACCATGCCGATGACTCTTACATTGATGAATGTAATGACACTTTTAAATATGGCATAGAAGATCAAATTATAGAATCAATTGTAACTTTGACTCAGGAAGAAGATCCTCGCTTTGCAGATGCTCTGTATGATCTTTTTCAGGAATCAAAGAGTACAAATGTAAAAATAAAGATTTTGGGATATTTTGCAAAGTTGAAGGATCCTTGCCTTGAAGATTTTGCTGTTTCAATTGTAAATGATCCCTATGATGAAAAAAAATCTGTTGTAGATGCATGTTTCCCTTACCTTGCCGCTGCAAAAAGTTCTTCTGCCGTACCAGCTCTTGTAGAGCTTATGGAAAAAGAAGATGGTGAATATTTTAACAGTGCTCTTAATTGTCTTGGTGAAGTTGGGGGGAATGAGGAAGCGGTATTCGTTGCGGAGTATATGGATCGCGATGACCTTACTGTAGCACAGCGTCAGTCTTTGATGAAAGTTCTTGGCAAACTTAAGGCTGTTGAAACTTACGACAAGCTCGTTGACATTGTTCAGAATGAAGATGAAGATTCTTATGTCCGCATGTATGCTGCCGAAGCAATTGGTGCAATGCAGATTGAAGGTGCGGAAGAAATCCTTATTGATTTATTTGAAGACGATAATCCTAACTTCAGAGTATATGTGTTAAAGGGCATTTCAAATTTTACAGATCAGAATGCAAAAGATATAATCATTCAGGCATTGCGTGATTCTCATTATAAAGTCCGTCTGGAAGCTGTATCTGCAGTAGAAGCTCAGCAGCTGACAGAAGCTGTTCCATATCTTATCTACCGATGCAAGGATAAAGGTGAAGAACAGGTTGTAAAAGATAAATGCTATACAGTTCTTTCAGACTTTAATACTCAGGAAGGAAATTCTTATCTTGTAGGACTTATAGCAGATAAAAAAACAGGAGATACTGTTAAAGGAAAAGTTGCTGTTGCTTTATTAAAGAACAATAATGTCGGTTCAGAAGAAATTATTGAGCTTGCTCAGAATACTCTCAAGACAGAAATCCACAAGAGCCTGCGTTATCTGCTCGGAAAGGAATTTGCAAAATATGGACGACCTGAATATGAATCAATATGTGGGGAGTTCCTTGCACATAAAGATGTTTCTACGCAGGGTACAGGCCTTGATATTTATGCAAAAGCAAAGTATGCAAGCCTTACACCGCAGGTAGAAAAAATTGCACAGGGAACAAAGAAAAATGCAAATGCCAAGAAAGCAAGAAAAATTCTTGGCATTGAGGAAGAGAAAGACGAAAAAGAATAATCCCTTTCCCTGTCCTTTTATTCGTACATCGCGTGCAGCATTCTGTACACGATGTTTATCTGCTCTTTTAGCTCCTTGGAAAGCGTTGAATCTTTTGAATCATCAATTAATTTTTCTAGAGATGACAAGTTTTCGTTCAGCGCTGTAATGAAACCTCTTGATACCTTGAACCAGTAGGAACTGTTTCCGTTTGTATACAGAGTTACAAATCCCAATTCCCGTGTAGTATTTTTTGCAATTGCAACCCTCATTATGCAGTCAAGACTGTGGACAAGTGTTACAAGATTGTCTGCCTTACGAATGTCAACATTTAGCTTTCGCTTCCACTGGGATTCTTCAATAGGTTCTAGATTCAAGTTTTTAGCAGCTTTTGTAATAAGATCCATTTTTTCCTGTGCCATGAGTGTAAAACCACCCTTCATGACAATAGTTCCCTTGAGGTTACCAGTCTTTGCTACAATTTGTTCTGATTCTTCTCTAGACAAAGCATTTTTAAAGTCCTGCCACAGCAGTTTTACAGTCTTTTTACCTTTTACCTTTTCGTATGCAAAGTCTATTCCGCCAATAGTAACGGAGTCATCCTTTTTCTTGTCTCTTTCCTTGTTCGCCTTTGCAAGAGTTTTAGGAGTTTTTGGTTTTTCTTTTTTTTCTTTTTGCTCTGAAAGTTTTTCAGCGTTTTTCTTGGATTTGCTGAAAATGCTTAGTTGCTGTTCAAGTGAAGGATCCAGCTGTTGTAGAATATTCTTTGTAAGGGGAGAAACGCTCATTGCAAACATTCTGCTTGTCTTGACAATTTCTCCTGCAACAATGTACAGAGGATTCGTGCGGAACATTGAAGAGCCGGGGTGAATAGTAATGTGGTCTGCTGTAAGTGTTCGATAGTTTTCTCTTCCCTCTCGGATACATACAAACTGAATCATTCCTGAAGCAATGCAACACAGGTAATTATCCATTATGCCACCACCAGTGATAGGCATTTGAAGTTTTGATGAAACAATTTCTTCCAACTGAGATTTTATGTTTACAATTTCTGCCATGACTTTTTCATCAAGATAATTTACTTTGCAGAAACGTTCTTTGTGCGATGAATCCATGTATCTACGGAACATCTTTACATAGCCTACAAAGTCTCCTTGAATGTCATTAAAGTTATGATGAGCTTTTCTTGCATCCATTTCTTCACCTACAGGAAGAACAAAAGGTGACTGGGCGCTTAAGAATGCTGCTGCGATGATAACTTCTTCCAATACATCTGGATAGCGAAGTATGCTTTCTACAATGATTCGGCTTATTCTTGGTTCAAGTGGAAACTCTACCATTAATTTACCAATCTTGCTAAGAGTTCCATCACTTTCAATTGCCTTAAGCATTGTAAGAGTTTCAACAGCACTCGCAATGCCTTCTCTTGCAGGTGGTGAAATAAAGTCAAACTTGTCAAAGTCTGTAATTCCAAGTTCTGACATGCGCAATACAACTTCACTCAAATCTGTGCGGTAGATTTCTTCTGTAGTGTATTCCTGTCGTGTATCAAAGTCTGTTCTTGGATAAAGCCTGTAACATGTTCCAGGTCGGGTTCGGCCTGCTCGTCCTCGCCTCTGATTACAGCTAGCACGGCTTACAGGGGTTTCAATCAGACTTGATGTATATGTTCTTGGACTGTAAAAGTTGAGTTTTGCAAGTCCTGAATCAATGACTGTTGTTACACCGTCAATTGTGACAGATGTTTCGGCAATATTTGTTGAAAGCACAACTTTCTTTTTGCCGAGGGGAGCTTTTTCAAAAACTTTTTCTTGTTCTTCTTTTGGCAGACGACCATATAGAGGAATAATATGTATCTTGCTGTGAAAACTTGACATCATAAGACGCTGCATGCAGTCCTTGATTATTTTTTCACCTGGCAGGAAAGTTAGTATGTCTCCATCATCTTTGTTATCAAGAACGCGATCAATTGTCTGCTCAATCTTTGTAATGAGGGCATCTGCGGCTGTCTGTGTCATGGTGCTTGCAGCGATTGCCGGTGGGTCATATACCATTGCGACAGGAAACACTTGCGTATCTATTGTAACTATTGGACAGCCGTTGAAATATCGGCTGAAAGCTTCTGCATTCATGGTTGCGGAACTTACAATGACTTTAAAATCCTTTCGTTCTGCAAGTACTCTTTTCAATAATCCAAGTACAAAGTCAATGTTTAGGCTTCGTTCATGAGCTTCGTCTACCATAATGACAGAATATTTTCGCATCCATGGATCAAGCTTCATTTCCTGAAGAAGAATGCCATCTGTCATTATTTTGATTTTTGTAGTTTCGTTAGTCTTGTCTTCAAAACGCATTTTGTAACCGACTAATCCAGGGTATCGGGTCTTTAACTGCTTTGCAATGAATTCGCTTACGCTTAATGCTGCAATTCGGCGAGGTTGTGTAACGGCTATCATTCCGTTTTCTGCAAAACCAGCCTCGTATAAAATTACAGGGAGCTGAGTTGTTTTTCCACTTCCCGTAGGGCTTTGTACTACAATGACCTGATTGGAGTTAAGAGAGTCTAAAATTTTCTGTTTTTGTGCATAAACTGGAAGGCTTTTGTAATCTATTGCCATGTCGTTTTTCCTTTTATGTTTTTCATAAGTTTTATTCGTTGTTCAAGATATTTTGCCCATTTGTCACGTTCTTCTTCCTTTAATTCCTGAATAAAGGATTCATCAAGGCGTTTTATGACATAGAGTAATTCTGGCGTAATGTATGTTGTGATAAGTGTAGGGTTTACATGAACAATATGAATTCCATTTTCATCCCGCAAAAAACGCACCTGTGCAAGATAACCTTCTCCTGTGTATTCTCGTGGAAGGTTTGGATTTGTAAAAGAAGGGCTTGTTCTTTGTGCACTGATAGTATTTCCCATTGCATAAAAAATTATCTTGCGGGGAATATCTTCCTCATCCATGATAACTTCCCATTCTTTTGCAACGTGAGGATGGTTTGCCCAAAGTACATCAACCCCTGCATTCATCAGTTTATGGTAAAATTCTGCCTGCTTTTTATTAACAGTAAGTATGTATTCTGGTTCAGCACAGTGAACGCTAAGTATGAAAATGTCACATGGGTTTTTGGCCTTTAATTCTGTAATCTGCTTTATAAAATTATTGCGTGCAGTTTCATCTGTCCGTATGTAGTTTATGTATGTAGAATGAGCATTCTGATTTAAAATTTCAGTAACTGCCATAAAAAGGACTGTCCAACCGTCTTTTTTTATCACATTATAGGTAAAAGGCGATGAAGGACTGTCTTTTAACCCGCATGCATAGACTGGTCTAGCGGAAGATAAAGTTTGCTGCATTATGCCGTCAAAATATTTTTTTGTTTCTAGAATTCCTTCCAGTCCCTGATCGTTGGTATGATTGTTCGCAAGGCTGAATACATTAAAACCTGCTTCTATTGCAGCGTTTGAATACGACTGATGAACATTGAAACTCGGATATGTTGAAAAACCTCTTTTTTCGTCAACAGGAGTTTCAAGGTTTGCAAATGAAAGGCTGCTTTCCTTTATTATAGGTTCAATGTCTTTGTAGATTTCATCATAATGACCGCGCGAGTAGTTGGGAGAATGAGCCATTATGTCTCCGGCAAAAGTCATGAGCATTGTATCGGAATTCTGAAATACTGTTTTAGACGTGACTATTGGCGTGTTGTCTGGAAAAAAGTTTTCCAGAAAAGCCTGTTCCATGGCTTCTTGTGCCAGACGTTCCTGTTCCTGTGCGGCAGCCTCTTCTTCTGACTGTGCTTTTTTTTGTTTTTTTCCTGTTACACAGGATGAAAATGACAGAATGTAAATTGCTGCTGGAAGAAGAATGAGAATCTTAAGTATATGCAAAAAAGGTTGAATCATTCTCCTTTTATAGTAGCGTTTTTATGCTGTTTTTACAAGAGTTAGATAATTTCCGTCAAATTCATGGCATTGACTTGCATTAAAATTCTAATTACAATATTGGAATGGCAGATGTAAAAGAAATAGAGCAGTTTGACACAGATGAAGACGATTTTGACACCGTTATGGCGGAAGACATTAATTTTTCCGGTTCCATTTTTTTTGAAAAGCCTTTCATGATAAAGGGATCCGTAGATGGTTCAATCGATTCAAAAAGCGATTTGCTTATAGATGCGACTGCATTTGTTCGTGCAAATATTACTACAGACCGTGTGTATATTCGAGGAAAAGTAGAAGGAAATATTGATGCGAAGCGCCTTATTTATGTGTCCTCAACAGGTTCTGTTACTGGTGACATATCGGCCGCTCAGGTTGTTCTGGAGCCAGGGTCTGCTTTTTCCGGTAAATGTACGATGAAAACTTCTGCCTAGGATAGTGTAATGAAAGATTATATAAGGAATTTACTGTGCTGTGTATTTTTTGCCTTGTGCTGTAGTGTTTTTGCCCAGCAGGTAGAGCGTAAAGATGCACTAAAACTGTATAATGCAGATCAATATGAGGAAGCCATTGAAGTCTGCGAAAAAGAAATCGCTGCTAATCCAGACAGCCTTGATTCTTACTGCGTTTTGTGCTGGGCTCTTGTTGCAAACAAGCAGTACATGGCAGCGGAAGAAAGAGCTACAAAAGCCCGTGAGTTGTTTCCGTACGATGTACGCCTTATAGAGGTTCTTGCTGAATCTAAATTTTATCAGGGAAAAAATCGTGAAGCCCTTGCTTTATTCCAGAAATATGTGTCAACAGCACCTGAAAGTGCAACTCGTTATGGAAGGGCATACTTTTTCATGGGTGAAATTTATATCCGTCAGTCTCAGTTTAACCATGCGGACATTGCACTTACAACGTCTGTCCGTTATGATTCTTTGCGTTATTACTGGTGGTCTCAGTTGGGATATGCCAGAGAAATGTGTAAAAACTATCAGACGGCAATAATAGCCTATAATAAGGCTCTTTCCATTAATCCCGGTGATTACGATTCAACGCGCGGCAAAGCTCGCTGCGAGTCTCATTTGTAATGACTTATAATAAACAATATACCATACATTTTGAAACATTGGGCTGCCGCTTGAATCAGGACGAATCTGAAGGGGCTGCCCATTCTTTTTCTTTAAATGGTTTTCATACTGATTTAGAGCCTGTTACTGCAAAAACTGATATTGATACGGATACTGTTCTTGCTGTAATAAATACATGTACTGTTACAGGTAAGGCGGAGCAGAAGGCTCGTCGCTTGATTCGCCTTATGCTTGAAAAATATCCGTGCGCACCCATCATTGTGACAGGATGTTATGCTGAACTTGATGCGGCAGAAATATCTGCCATCTGCCCGGAACGCATTGTCATTCTTGCAGGAACAAAAAAATCTCAGCTTGCGGCAATTGCATCTAAGATGAAAACATCGGGGTGCATGACAGCTGGTGAACTGAAAGATTTTATTGTAAACAAACCTTCATTCATTACAGCTCCAGAACAGGCTCCTTCAAAAATTTTAGCATTGAATCCTTTTTCTTTGTACACGCCTGTATTTGAGAAGCACAGTCGTGCATCCTTAAAAATTCAAGACGGATGTAATTGTGCCTGTACGTTCTGCCGCATTCATCTTGCCCGCGGAAAGTCTGTTTCTCTTGCAGTTGAAGATGTTGTAAATCGTGTACAGGAGCTGGAACGTCTTGGTAATCATGAAGTTGTTTGTACTGGTGTAAATTTGAGCCAATATGCTGGAGTTGATAAAGAAGGTTCTGTATATTCGTTTGCACGTCTCTTGTCACTGCTGCTAAAAGAAACTGAGCATATTTCATTTCGAGTTTCTAGTTTTTATCCGCAGAGTGTGACTGATGAATTATGTGAAGTCCTTGCAAATCCTCGTGTGCAGCCTTTCTTCCATTTGAGTATACAGTCTGGAAGTGAGCGCATTCTTTCGTTAATGAAACGCCCTCATTCTGTAGGTCATGTAGTTGACTCCATCCAGAAGATACGCAGCGTAAAGGAAAATCCTTTTATTTCATGTGACATTATAGCTGGTTTTCCTGGTGAATCAGAGGAAGATTTTGCCATGACACAGAAGTTGTGCTTTGACCAGCATTTTGCATGGATTCATGCTTTTCCTTTTTCACCTCGACAGGGAACTCCTGCAATGGATATGAAGCCTCAGATTCCTGAGCGCATAAAAGGTGAGCGAGTAAAGTGGCTTACAGATATTGCTGTAAAGGGAAAAATAGAGTATATAAACTATTGGGCAGGACGAAATCTGTCTGCTGTTGTCGAGAACAGCCGCTCTTTGCGCATTACGGCACCTTTGAAAAAATTACCTTCTTCGAATGTCATTCATTGCGTAACGGAAAATTTCCTGCATGTGGAATGTCCTTCAGTTTCTGATGTGGTTCCTGGCTCGCTTATAAAAGTAAAGATCACAGATGTTCTGGCTGATTCAATTGCTGCCGGCAAGGAACTGGATTGCAAGGGAATCATTGTTTCGTAATGCTTTTGCAAGAACTCCTTTCTATTATGCTTGGAGTAAATGATATGTGCCGCGGTGTTGTATCCGAACCTTTGATTGCATAATCCATTAAGTCTACTGAAGCAATGCCTACGCTTCGTATTTTCATGTCTACACAGGTTAGGTCTAAAGAGCGTGCTAAAAGTGTATTGTCATGGCTCATTAAAGATACATCATTCGGGACAGAAAGCCCCATTTCCTTAAGAGCTGAAATGGTTCCCATTGCAATGATGTCGTTTGCCGTAAAGATTGCAGTAGGCCGGTTTCCTTCTTTCAGGTATTTGAGTACGGCTTCTCTTGCTGTATCCATGCCTTCTTCATAGTCAACGTTATCTGCCTTTACACAGTCCTGTTCTGGCGGAGTAATGCCGAGTTTTTCAAGCTCTTCTTTCCAGATGCGTTCTTTAAGTTTGAAAGAATATCCGTAACTTCCACATATATAGGCAATTCGCCTGTGTCCAAGCCCTGTAAGGTATGCCATCGCATCCCTCATGCCTTTTTCCTGATTAACTGTAATGGAGTTGCATTCCAAGTCTCCCTGCGAGGAGTGTATGATTACAAAAGGAATTCTTTGCGCAATTCTGCTGTAAAACTCGAATTTTCCTTCACCCATATCAGGATCATGCATTATGATGCCGTTTACTTTGTGGGCTATTAGGTCCATAAGGTAGCGGTACTCTGTATCATTGTCTATGCAGTATACCGTGTAGCATACTATATTGCGCGAATTGTATGTGTTTGCAACTTCTTCTGCAAATTCCGTAGTGTATGGATTTGTCATGCTGTGGCTGATGATTGCGATTGTTGTAATTTGTGAAGGAGAGCTTATTAATTTTTTTGTCAGCGATTCTGGTACGTAATTTATTCTGCGTATAACTTGTTCCAGTTTCTTTCTGGTTTCTTCTTTTACAGGTCCGTTATTAAGGAATCTTGATACTGTTGCAATTGATACTCCAGCTTCTTGTGCAATCTCAGTTATAGTCATGGTGTAATTCTACAATAGAAAGAATCTCTTGTAAAGTTGTTACAGTTGTTTTGTAAAATTTTACAAAATTTATGAAAAATTTTCTTTACAAATGAAAAAACTGCTCGTATAATAAAAATCATGAAAGTCAAAGGTTATGAAATAAAACGAAGCTTAGTTGCTTTCAGTTTTGTAGTACCGTGTCTGCTGGGATTTGTTTTTTTCTATCTGTATCCGACCATAGGCGGTTTTATTTACAGTTTTACGGACTGGGATTTGTTCAGTCCTGCAAAATTCGTAGGAATAAAAAATTATGTCTCTCTTTTTAAAGATCCTGATTTCTGGGTATCAATGAAAGTGACAGTATGTTATGTTCTTCTTAATATTCCTCTTCAGACTGTGTTGGCATTGATGATTGCCATCATTATGAACAGGTCTGGCAAGAGTGGTTTTTTACGAGGTGTTTTTCTTACCCCTTGGATTATGTCGAATGTTGTTGTTGGTCTTTTGTGGTTCTGGTTGCTTGATCCACCTTTGGGAATTATCGATGCTCTTTTAGTCAGACTGGGCTTGCAGAAGATAAACTTCCTTTCAGATACAGCAACTGCTCTTCCTTCAATTGCTGGAATAAACATTTGGAGACACATGGGATATACTGCATTGCTTGTCTTTGCAGGTTTACAGAGTGTTCCGAAAGAAATTGAAGAGGCGGCCACAATTGACGGATGTGGTTCTTTCAGAAAATTCTTCTTTGTAATTCTTCCGTATATACGCCCTGTCATGTTGTTTGTTGTCGTAACGACTGTTATAGGTTCTTTCCAGATTTACGATACGATTGCAGTAACTACAAAGGGAGGCCCTGTAACTGCAACTTATGCCATTTACCTGTTTATATATAAGAACGGATTTGAAGCCTATAAGATGGGCTATGCTTCTGCTGCATCAATCGTACTCTTTGTCATTCTTGCCTTTATAAGCTTTATGCAGATGAAGTTCTTCAGGGCAAATGAGTCAGATAATTAATTAAAGGCGGTGTGATTTATGGATACTGATAAACTTAAGAAAGAAATGTCTTTCGGCCACGTAATGATGTGGATTGTGATTCTCATCTTGCTGTTTATAACGCTTTTTCCATTTTACTGGGTTGTACGAACTGCTTTTACACCTGCTTCGCTTATATATTCCGATGCTGTCAAGCTTGTGCCTTCAAGAGTGACTGGAATGAACTTTGTACGTGTACTCGGATTTGTAAGTGCAGAAGAATCCCTTGCCCTCGGTGGGTCGGGACAGAGTGTAAACTTTCTGTTGAATCTCCGCAATTCGTTTGTAATTGCCTTTATTACAACTGTGTGTCAGGTGTTTTTCTGCTCCATGGCAGGTTATGGATTTTCGCGTCTGCATTTTCCGGGACGTGATAAGATTTTTGCATTGATTCTTGCAACTATGATGGTTCCTGGTGTTGTAATGATGATTCCGAACTTCGTCTTTATACGTCAGCTTGGTCTTTTAAATACTTACGGAGGCATTGTTCTTCCTGCTTTGTTCATGACTCCTTATTCTGTATTCTTTATGCGCCAGTTCTTTATGGGCATAAACAAAGAGATTGAGGAAGCCGCATACCTTGACGGAGCTGGACAATACAGAACTTTCTTCATGATTATTATGCCTCTCATGCAGACAGCTGTCATTACACTTGCCGTAACGATTGCCATAAATACATGGAACGACTACATGTGGCCATTGATTGTGGGCAGAAAGGAAGATTTGAGAACTCTTACAGTTGCGCTTGGTGTGTTCCGTTCTCAGACTCCACAGGGACAGCCTGACTGGAGCGGAATGATGGCAGGTACAGTTCTTGCTATAATTCCTGCGTTTATAATCTATGCAATACTTGGAAAGAAGATAATTAATTCTATACAGTTCAGCGGATTCCGTTGATTTTTATAGAATATGGCATGTTCAGAGTTGCCTCTAAAAAACCAAGTTTTTAGAGGCTCCCTATATTAACTTATTATAATATCTGTTCATAAATTAAGGAGGAATAAGGTATGAAAAAGTCAATCGTTATTGCAGGTGCATTGCTTGCAGCTTTGGGTGCTCTTATGGGAACTTCTTGTTCAAATAAGGGTGGGGCAGGTGCTTCTTCCGGTAAAGGAAAAGTTGTTACAATTAAGTATGAATTGTGGGATTCCAACCAGCTCCCTGCTTATCAGGCTGCTGCTGATGAGTTTACAAAAAGAAATCCTAATATCAAAATAGAAATTGCACAGCTTGGGTGGGACGACTACTGGACGGGACTTCAGACAGAAATGATTGGTGGTTCAGCTTCTGATGTATTTACAGATCACCTTGCAAAGTATCTTGATTTTGCAAATAAGAATCAGCTTGTAGATTTGACTCCTTACATTAAAAAGGACAATGTAGATACTTCTATTTACATGAACAGCCTTGAAAAACTTTGGCAGACAAAGGATGGCAAGACTTACGGTCTTCCAAAAGACTGGGATACAATCTGTATAGTATACAATAAGGATATAACTGATAAAGCTGGCATTAGTCATGACGAACTTAACAATCTTAATTGGAATTACAATGATGGTGGTTCTTTCGAGACAATGATAAGAAAGCTTTCTATTGATGCTGCAGGACGTAATGGTCTTGATCCTAAGTTTGATAAGAACAATGTTGTTCAGTACGGTCTTGTTCTTGCTCACAGTGATGACCGTGGTCAGGCTCAGTATTCAGGACTTGCATGCGCAACAGGTTGGATGTATACAGACGGCCTTTATGACTGGAACTATCATTACGATGACCCTCGCTTTGTCAGTACAATCAAATGGCTGAAGAAAATGCAGGATGACGGATATCTTACTCCATATACAGAAACTTCAAACGGAACAGCCGCTGTATTCAATTCTCAGAAAGCAGCCCTTGTATTTGATGGTTCATGGATGATTGGTTCTTATAAGACCAATGGTGTATTTGAAGTTGGATTTGCACGTTTGCCAGAAGGTTCCGCAGGACGTAAGAGCATGATTAACGGTCTTGGTGACTCAATATGGGTTGGAAGCAAGCATAAGGATGAAGCTTGGGAATGGGTTAAGTTCCTGGCATCTCCAGATGCACAGAATATCATTGGTTCTTATGGTGTTGTATTCCCTGCAATTCAGAGTGGTGTAGATAAGGCTCTTGCCAGTTATAAGGAAAAGGGATATGACGTATCTGCATTTACAGATGAAGCTAAAGCTCCTAACGGAACATTCCTTTATCCGATCGTAGACCATTCTGTTGAAATTGGTCAGATTATGACACGTACGTTTGATGAGATTTTCCTTGGTCAGAAAGATGTTGAGTCTGCACTTAAAGATTCTAATGCACAGGTAAAGTCTTTGTTCAAATAATTAGCAAAATAAAATCGGAGAGAGTCTTTTTTATTATAGGAAATAAAACTATGAGCATTTGTTTTGATAAAGAGAAAGGTGTTTTTCTTCTGAATACTCCAACATCTACGTATGTCATACGTTTATTTAAGGAAAAATATCTGTTGCATGGCGGTTGGTTTCATACACTGCCAGTTTGGTCTGATGTCTGCGTCATGCCTCTTGCAGACAGAGCTTTTAGTCCTGTTCCTGCAGAAGTACACGACACCGTTGATTTTTCTATGGATACTCAACAGTGTGAATATCCTGTTCCGATGCGTTCGGATTTTCGTTCATCAGCATTTGAAGCCGTATATGATGATGCATTGGCTTCTGATTTAGAATATCAATCTTATCGTATTTTTGCAGGAAAAAAGAAACTAGAAGGACTTCCTTCTACTTATGTTTCTGATGCCAGTGAAGCTGATACACTGGAAATTGATTTAAAAGATTCTTATACAGGTTTAACTGTTACTTTAAGCTATACGGTATGGAAAAATTTTGATGTTATTTGCCGTCACGCAGTGTTTAAATGCGGTTCTAAACCATTGTCACTTCGTAAGGTGTTGAGTGCAAGCATTGATTTTCCTCATTCTCGCTACAAAATGATGCAGTTGTCTGGTGCCCATGCGCGTGAACGTCATGCAGTTATAAGGAATCTTGTTCCTGGAATGCAGGGTGTAGAAAGCCGTCGCGGTGCCTCAAGTCATCAGCAGAATCCGTTTATAGCTTTGCTTTCGCAGAATGCAGGCGAAACAGAGGGAGAAGTATTTGGTTTTAATCTTGTATACAGCGGTAACTTTACGGCTCAGGTTGAAGTTGACCAGTATGGTATGAGCCGTGTTCAAATGGGAATAAGTCCTTATAACTTTGACTGGAAATTAAATGATGGTGAATCATTTTGTACTCCAGAAGTTGTTATGGTTCGAAGTGAAAATGGATTGGGTGGCATGAGCCGTACATTCCATGATTTGTATAGAAAGAATTTGTGCCGTGGAAAATGGCGGGATGCAGAGCGTCCTGTTGTGATTAATAACTGGGAAGCTACATATTTTAATTTTGATGTAAATAAATTGTTTGCACTTGCAGATACTGCTGCAAAAGAAGGTGTTGAACTGTTTGTTCTGGATGACGGTTGGTTTGGCAAACGCAATGATGACCGATCGTCTTTAGGAGACTGGTTTGTATTTAAAGACAAGCTGCCTAATGGTTTGGAAGAAGTTTCGGACGGCATTCATAAAAGAGGCATGAAGTTTGGACTTTGGTTTGAGCCAGAAATGATTTCTCCTGACAGCGATTTGTATCGAGAACATCCTGACTGGGCTTTTCAGTTGAAAGGCAGAGATGCTGTTTTAGGACGGCATCAGCTTGTTCTTGACTTGGGCAAAGACGAGGTTGTTGATTATCTTGCAGAAAGAATTTCTAATATCCTTTCTGTTGCTCATATTGATTATGTAAAATGGGATTTTAACAGAAGTGTTTCAGATATGTATCTGAATGCATCTCACAAGTTCTATCTTGGTTTGTATCGTTTGCTTGAAACTCTTACTTCTCGTTTCCCGGATGTGTTGTTTGAGTCATGTTCTGGAGGCGGTGGTCGTTTTGATGCAGGAATGTTGCATTACATGCCTCAAACATGGACAAGCGATAATACTGATGGTCTTTCACGAATTGCAATTCAAATGGGAACATCTGTTGCATATCCGGCAAGTGCAATGTCATGTCATGTATCTGCTGTACCGAACCATCAGATAGGAAGGATTACATCTCTTTCTACACGAGGTCACGTTGCTATGGCAGGTACATTCGGATATGAGCTTGATTTGAATATGCTTTCAGATGTAGAGCTTGAAGAAATCAAATCTCAGATTGCATGGTACAAAAACATTCGCAAAACTGTTCAGTTTGGAGATTTGTACCGCATTCAGTCTCCTTGGAACTGTCATTCTGCTGCAGAATCTTCTGAATACGCTGCATGGGAACATGTTTCCAAAGACAAGAAACAGGCTGTTGTAAGCATTGTGTGGCAGTACGCAGAAGCAAATGCTGAATATATTACAGTACCTTTGCAGGGGCTGGATGCTAACTCCGTATATCGCATAAAAAGTTTGCAGAGTGAAACTTTGCAGGATAATATGAAAAAATCTGTATTTGATATGCCGTCAAGCCAATTCTGCATAATTCCTGATGGTACTAGTGTTTCTGGTGCAGAACTGATGTTTGCAGGACTGCGTGTTATGGGCAAGCCTCAGTATGGTGGCAGTGTCCACTTTGTGCTTGAAAAGAGTTCTTGATTTTTGAAGCTGCAATAGAATAGGTTGAGTTGTAGGGACTTACCTTTGCTGTTGTTTTGAATAAAATTCCTCCCTGCCGGACGGTACTCCTGTTACGTTGCTGCTATGCCGTCCGGCACTTTTTTATATGCATTCTTGAATGTACTATATCGTGAATATTTTGTACATTTTTTTACGAAAAATATTTATATCACACAGAACATTTGAATAACTTTTTTCGAAATTTGATGTAAATTCATAAAAATTTTTTCATAAGTGACTTCAATAATTATTGATATGTATTAATGAATGTACTGTGATTTGCAAACTCATACACTCTGAATGAATTGTCCCGATAGACTTCTTTTCCTTGTCTAAAGAGAACAAGATTTTGATTATTTAGATAATCATCCTCTGCAACTAAGAAAAAAATCTTTTCAGTATTATGATAGTTTGGATCAAAATAGTATTTTGGTTGTCCCCAGAAATGGGGTTCATATTTTTCAGGAAACTTAACAGGTTTATGTCCCCAATTTTTCTCTTTTATTGAGGCAATATTTATTTTGCCGTTTGTCATACCTGTTAATACATTTGCATCAAGAAATGATGCGTATCCAAACTTGTAATCATGTTCTAAGAGAAAACTTATCACTTCCTCTCTAGAATTTGTAGAATTTGTTGAAGGTAAGACATCATGCATGGTAATTGCAGAAGTTAATAATAAGAATGGAATCCATGAAACTGCCAAAACTTGTCGTACAGACTTCTTAAGTTCTTTATTCGTTACAAGGATTGCAAGGCATGGAATAAAAAGAAAAAGCGGCAGAATAAAATATCTTGTAGCATATCCTATATTAATGATAATAAAGCTCTGTACAATAAATGAAATAATACTGAACAAAAACATTGTTTTATGTTTTTGATTTTTAGTAGTTTTTAGTGCATCATATAATGTGTACATGAAAATGAATGCACATGGGAAAAAAAGGATGTTTAGCATTCCCTTTAAAGAAAACGCCCACACACCATCCCTATATCCCAAAATATGTGATATTGCATTAATGATTGTATCAATTTTATAAGTTCCCAATGGCATAAACAGTTTTCCAAAAATACCGTAAACTGTAAATATTTTTGATAAAACCTTTGCATAACAAACTAACCCTAGAAAATTAAAAACTGCTGATAAAATTGCATATATCAAAAAATAGTCTTTTTTGTTTGTAATGTCTTTAATGTGTAATTTTCCATTCTGTTTAAAATAAAGTTTTATATATGGAAAAGTTGAAAGAATCACAAGTGGACCAACAATCATAAAAGAATATCGTATTCCTGACATTCCACAAATAAATGAAAGAATTAAAAATAAAATTTTATTTCTTTTTGAATTTTTATTTTCTATATCTAGAATTCTAATGAATAGAGCAATGTATAAAAACTCTATAATAACATGAGGTATATAATAGCATTGTCGCGTCATGAAAGTCCAAACTTCATTTGAAAATGGCAAAATGACTATTATAGAAAAGATGTATCTAGTCCAAAAAGAATTAATACCAAGTGTTTTAAGAAGAAACATGTTTGTAACAAAAAGTAATCCGAGAGAAAATACTGTAACAATTGTTCTGATGAGTGCCCAGTCTGAAAGAAATAAAAACAATGGAGCACCAATTAATTGTGTGTTAAGAATTCGTATTTCCGTTGTATAATTCCACTCAATTGGAAAAAATGTTTTTTGTTGAGCACATTCTCTCCATAGCATCATTTCTGTGCCATCATCACAGTCTATGAGGTTTTTGAAGCCAAAATATTGAATGTAGCACAAAAATAAAAGGTACGCGGCAAGAATTGCTGATAGATATAAAATTATACGTTTGTCTGTTATTCTTACAAAAGGAAGCATCAATATGGAAAGTATTATCAAAAAGGATAATTCTCGGTTGACGAGACGAAAATTCCATTCTTTTCTTTGTAAATGGCTGCTAGAAAATTTTTCCAAACAATAAATAATGAAATCCCTGACTACAGGAATAAAAATGAATAATGAGAGTATGAAGATCCCTAAAAAAATAAAAAATATTTTTTTTATTGTACTTTCATAAGTCTTTTTATTAATTTCAAACATTTTATAATATCTCCTTGTTTGTACAATCTGTCCTTTCTTCAATGATATAGCGGGGGCGGTGCTTTACTTCCATATATGTTTTCCCGACATATTCACCAATGATTCCTATACAGATTAACTGTATGCCGCCTAAAAAAACTAATATGCAAATGAGACTTGTCCAACCTGCAACAGTTTTTTCCAAGAAGCGCATGACAATTGACCAGAGTATAATTAGGAAACTTGACAATGAAATGCTAACTCCAAGACCAGTAATTATGTGAAGAGGTTTTACAGAAAGAGATGTTATGCCATTCCATGCAAGTGATAACATCTTTCTTAAGGGATAATGTGTTTTTCCAGCTATACGGACATGACGTTCATAATAAACGCATGTGCTGTTGAATCCAATAAGCGGAATCATTCCTCTTAAAAACAAATTTACTTCGTTGAATTTACTGAACTCTTTTAATACTTTTGCAGAAAGAAGTCTGTAGTCCGCATGGTTAAAAATAACTTCAGCCCCGAGGCATTTCATTATTTTGTAAAACCATTCTGCTGTTACTCGCTTGAAAATAGTATCACTTTCACGAGAATTTCGAACTCCATATACAACTTCTGCACCATTTTTATATGCATTTACCATATCTTCCATTACGTTTATGTCGTCCTGACCATCACAATCAAGGGATATGGTAATGTCATATTTCTCTTTTGCTTCCATTAATCCTGCCAAAAGGGCATTTTGGTGTCCTCTGTTTCTGCTAAGCTGAATGCCAGAGAAATAAGCATTTTCAAAAGACAACTCTTTTATAATACTCCATGTTGCATCTGTTGAGCCATCATCAACAAATAGAATTCGACTTTTGTCAGAAATAAATTTTTTTTGAACCATTTCTTCTATTTTATTTTTAAATAGAGGAGCTGTAACAGGAAGAACTGATTCTTCATTGTAGCATGGTATGACTATACATAAACTGCCTGCAGGTTTCATACACATTTTCTTTCCTTTCTGAATATTATAAAGCGTTGTCCCATATAATTTAGCATTGTATACAGAATCATTCCTGCAATCATTGATATGTTGTCTTTGAATTCTTGCGAATCACTTAATAAAGAAAAAATATTTTTCGTGATAGTAAATGCAATCAAGTATGACGTGACTGTACATGCAATAAAAAGCAAAACTTGCAGTACAGATTTATGGTGATTTTGAAAAGTAATGTATTTGTTAAGGAAGAAACTACATATAATACCAATGCAATAGGCTAATGCGGATGAAATCCAATATGAAAGATTCAGACAATTATATGAAAAAAACATTATTACTGCACTGATAGCAGTATTAAAAAGACCGACACAGATGAATTTTAGAATTGTTCTATCAAAAAAAGGTAAAAAAAACATTGTGTTATTCATATTGTGGTAATTATATAAAAAATACTCTTATTATGCAATAATAACAGTTTTAGTATTCGTTTTTGAATACCATATTCATATGGGGTTTAGAGAAAACTTAAAAGAAGAATTATCATTCCAAGGAATGCTCGTAAAAGAACTTGCAATAAAAACTGGAATTAGCAAGCATACTCTAGATCATTATCTTGCTCATGATTATATTCTTCCTAGTGCTGAGAATGCCCTTAAAATTGCTCAAATTTTGGGTGTCTCTGTCGAGTATCTACTTACAGGAACGGATTCTACAATTCCCGCAGCAATCAAGTCTGAAATTATTGGACTTGTAAAAAAATTAAACCATCTTAATTGTGAGGATTTAAAACTTGTAACGGATATTATTATTCGATTAGATATGAAAAAAAGATAAAACTCCTGCTTGATAAATAAAGTAAATCAAGCAGGAATTTTTACTGTGTATTTTTATTAGAATGAACCAGCAACTGCTACTGCACAAGCAACTGTACAGCCAACCATAGGGTTGTTACCCATGCCCATGAAGCCCATCATTTCTACGTGTGCTGGAACTGATGAAGAACCTGCAAACTGAGCGTCTGAGTGCATGCGACCCAAAGTATCAGTAAATCCGTAAGAAGCAGGACCTGCAGCCATGTTATCTGGGTGCAAAGTACGTCCTGTACCACCACCAGAAGCTACAGAGAAGTACTTCTTGCCTGCAAGAAGTCTTTCCTTCTTGTATGTACCAGCAACAGGGTGCTGGAAACGTGTTGGGTTTGTTGAGTTTCCTGTGATAGAAACATCTACATCTTCGTGCCACATGATTGCAACACCTTCGCGAACATCATCAGCACCGTAGCACTTAACAATGAGACGCTCTGGGTTGTTACCATAAGGAACTTCCTTTACAACTTTAAGAGCCTTGTCTGTTCCTTCACCGTTGAAATAGTCAAACTGTGTCTGAACATAAGTAAAGCCGTTGATACGTGAAATAATCTGAGCAGCGTCTTTTCCAAGACCGTTCAAGATAACACGGAGCTTGTTCTTGCGAACTTTGTTAGCGTTAGCTGCAATCTTAATAGCACCTTCAGCAGCAGCGAAAGATTCGTGTCCTGCAAGGAATGCGAAGCACTGTGTTTCTTCAGAAAGAAGACGTGCACCAAGGTTACCGTGTCCAAGACCAACCTTGCGGTCATCAGCAACAGAACCTGGCAGACAGAATGCCTGAAGTCCCTTACCAATGTTAGCGGCAGCTGTTGAACCAGTCTTGTCTCCAGACTTTTCAGCTTCCTTAATGGCAATTGCAGAACCCAATACATAAGCCCACTTTGCATCTTCAAAACAAATCTGCTGTGTTGACTGGCAGATTTCATAAGGATCAAATCCACGAGCCTTGCAAAGGTCACGAGCTTCGTTCAAGCCTTTTTCGCCTTCTGCAAAACCATATTCTTTAAGAGCCTTGTTTACCTGTGGAATGCGGCCTTCATAATCTTCAAATAATGACATATCCTAAGTCCTCCGTTCCTTACTCTTTGCGTGGGTCAATGAACTTTACTACACCCTGATCTTCTGTAATGCGGCCATAGTGTGTTCTTGCCTTTTCAATAGCTTCCTTAGGATCTGTACCAGCCTTAAGAGCGTCCATCAATTTACCAAAGTTAATGCACTTGTAACCTACAATCTGGTTGTCCTTGTCAAGTGCAATCTGCTCTACATAACCTTCTGTCATTTCAAGGTAGCGTGGACCAGTCTTTTTTGTTGCAAACATTGTTCCAACCTGTGAGCGCAGGTTCTTGCCAAGATCTTCAAGGGATGCACCAACTTTAAGTCCATCCTTTGAATATGCTGACTGAGTGCGTCCGTATACAATCTGCATAAAGAGTTCGCGCATAGCTGTGTTGATAGCATCGCAAACAAGGTCTGTGTTCAAAGCTTCCAGCAAAGTCTTTCCAATAAGGATTTCTGAAGCCATAGCTGCAGAGTGTGTCATGCCAGAGCATCCGATTGTCTCTACGAGAGCTTCTTCAATAATGCCGTCTTTTACATTCAAAGAAAGTTTACATGCTCCCTGCTGTGGTGCACACCAACCGATACCGTGTGTAAAGCCGGAGATGTCTTCAATTTTTTTTGCCTGTACCCATTTTCCCTCTTCTGGGATTGGTGCAGGTCCATGATATGCGCCTTTCATCAAAGGACACATATGTTCCACTTCTGCAGTGTACTTCATACTGGGTTACCTCGAAAATTGTAGTAAATAGAGTTTAACAGACAGATAGACACTATTTTGACATCTATCTGTCTATTCTTGCGGTAGATTGTATCATAATATTAATAGAATGAAAAGAAGAAAAAGCCCGTGTTTATGTGGTGCAATTATTTTTTTCTGCTGAAAACCTTATAGTTTATCCATGGAAACAGAGAGTCCTGTTTTTCAAGATTGCACAGCCATTCCGTACTGACAGTATTACTTGCAAGCGAATCGAATATGGCTGTAAAGTTAAGAATCCTTTCCTTAAAGGCATCCATTGCATATTCTGGCAGGTTGCCATCATGAATCATCTTAGCCCAGTCACTTGACTCTGCAATAAGAATCTGCCTTGCCGCAAGGTTCAAAAGTCGTGCCTTTATTCCCGTTTCAAACGGAAATCGTTCTGTAAGGTCTACCATGCGTTCGCTTGCCTTGCGTACATAGCGCGTCATCCAGTTGTTTGTATTGTCCAGCAGGTTTTCCGCATAGCCTGAACCTTCGCTGCTACATGGATACGGTTCAATCTTTTGTAAAAGGAACTGATCCTTTATGCAGTTTTTGCATAGTGCAAGTTGCATGTCCTCCGATTTTGCAGTCAGCCTGACAAGATTCTCTAGCCACAGAATTCCTTCATGCCAGTCTGTTCCCAGTGTTTCCAAAGGAATTACACATGCAAGGCTTGCATCTTTATCTGCAAGATGTTCTTGTGCCTGCCTAAGCTTGTTAAGTTTTGTATTGTAAAACTGCTCGGCATCTCTTTTTGCCTGTTCTGTTGCTGCTTCTTCATTATAGACAGAATTAGTTGTCCAGTACTTGAATTCTGTCTGAAGTCTTTTCGGATCTTCTCCAAGGAATGTTTTTAACAGTTCTGCAGGAAGCTCATATCCTGCATCTCGCTGCTCACATCTGTATACGGGATTTGTCATAAAACCATTTTCACCGTAAATGTCCTTTGGAGTGTCGTTGTCCCGAGCGAATACGACCATGGAACTTTTTGTACGAGCTGGATAGAATATGCCTGTTTCGCACTGCTTTTCTGCAAACAGTAATGAGCGTGCATCTATAATAGTATAGTTTACACCGTAAGAGTGCAGTATCTTGTCTATTCCTTTTGCCCATCCTATAAACGGAAGGTAAAAACCATCGCCTGTCTCTCCAAAGAATGTTTTATGTGCAAAAAGACCTGTTTCTACCTGAGCGTTCATGACCTCCGTCATGTCGGCGTAATGAGGCATATAAATGTTTGTCGCAGCCGTAGGAATAAGTTCAATCAGTCCTTTGTCCGCAAAGCGGCGGAATGCCCTTACAAGATTGTTGTTATATGTCTTGATGAAATCAATCTTGTCTTTCTGAAGCTTTTTCAGGCATGACTGTACATTTTGCAGTATGTCAGGATTATCTTTGTTCCGTTCGAGTTCCGTATCTCCAAAAGCAATTCTTTTGTCCAGCCATGCAATGTACTGATCCTGTATGCAGGCCTCGGACAAAAGCGTACAGAGTGATGGATTCAATACGAGTCCAATCTTTACCTGAATGCCTTCCTCCGCAAACTTTGTAAGCAAGTTTAGCAGCGGAATGTAAGTATTTGAAATTGAAGTAAAAAGTTGCTCATTACCAAAAGAAAAATCTGTATCTGGATTTGAATTGTGAATGTATCCCTGTTTTGTTGCTAAAACTAATAATAAATTTTTCTTTGACATTAACTTTTTTCCTTATTAAAAATTATTTAATGATTCTCTATGGTTTAAATAATATTCCCTCAGCAGTTCTTCCATGCCAGAAAGTCGTACCAGCGGAGGAATTTCCAGTTTTCTGCCCGGCTGCAGGTCTGTAAGAAGAGGACATGCATTTGGAATTGTTATCATTTCTGTATGTGCAATAATCTGATGTGTTGCACCAATATTGGCGGCAAGGTTTACAATAAAATATTTTTTCGGCGAAGAAAGCAATACATATTGCATTCTGTCTTCAAGCGAAATTTTTGTATCGATTGTATAAGCTGGTTTTTCATCAGTTTCATTGTCATAAAAAGCTACATGGAGCAAAAGATTCTTGAAATTCTGGGTGTTCCTAAGGTTTTCAAGGTCTATTGTACTGATGTCCCAATATACGAATACCCATGCAGGATCATGAATGATTGCATGAATAGAAGTTTCATTGTATGTCGTAGGAAGCGTTGTTGCAATTTTCATTTCCTCGTCTGTCAGATTGACTTCTGGAATGACCTCATTCTCTTCCTGTTCATCCGCAAATTCAAGCAGTTCTTCAATGATGAACCGTCTGTTCAAATCTTCAGGAATGTCAATACCATAATCATCTGATAGAGCCAGTAAATCCTGTGTTGAAAGAGATTCAAGTTGTTGCCGTGAAAGAATTTGTGTATCCATTTTCATTATAGTGTTTATAATATAGAAAAAGAAATCTTATATCAAGAGATAAATCGATTCTTTTTTTAATAACACCTTAATATGTTATAAATCTGTCGTCCGGTTGCTTTAAAAAGTAGTCGATGACACGTTCCTGGCTTTCTTCTACAGATTTTGCATTGAGCATTTGCGTCTGAAAGTAATGTCCGAATTTAAAATTCTGGCAGAAATAGGCAAAAAACCTCTGGAGCCTTGTCTTGTAAAATTCTGGCGGCTGATATTTGAGCACATCGTCTATAAATTCAAGGGCTAATGCTTGACAGTCTACTGAATCTTGCTTTTTATTCTCTCCATTAAGATGTTTTGTTATTTCGCTGAAAATCCAGGGTTTTTGCGCTGCCATTCTTGCAATCATAAGCCCTGTACATGACGGAGCCTTTGTCAGTGCGTATTCTGCACTGGCTGCATCGGTTATTCCACCGTTTAAGATGACTGGAACGGAAACTCGCTCCTCAAGTTTCTGCACATACTCATATTTTGGAAGACCCCGATATTTTTCCTTTATTGTGCGCGGATGCAGCGTAATAAGTTCTACGCCCTCGTCTATGAGCATGTCAGTAAAGTCAAAAAAAGAAGATTCTGTGAAGTCCTCTGCTCCAAGCCTGCATTTTACACTGAGCCTGACATGTCTTCCGTCCTGTTGTTTTTCATACTCGACAAGAGCTTTTTTTACCTGCCTTACCAAATCCCTCGTCTGTTCAAGAGACTTTAGCATCCATGCAATCCCTGCTCCAGTCTTGTATATCTGAGGGGCAGAGCAGCCCATGTTCAGGTCAACGCCGATTCCTCCTTGACTTGCTGCTACAACGCTTGCTTCTGCCATGGTCTGAGCATTGTTGCCTGTAATTTGCCATACAATTTTTTCAGGACATGGACCGCTCATAAGGTAATACTTTTCAAAAGGCCCCATGTTTAGTAATGAAGAGGCGTTTATCATTTCTGTAAAGTATTCATCACAGCCACCAAATTTTTCTATTGCATGGCGGAATGCTTCGTGGCTGAGAGTTGCCATTGGGGCGCAGATAAGCCTTGTCATTTTGTAATGCCGTGTTCGTTAAGGTACGTTTGAAAAATTTCTGCCGCACAGGCACACAGCTTAGGGCAAGGTCGTTTTTTATAGTATTCTTCCGTGCGTGCTTCCGAAACTGGTGATGTTGATGCAGCGGCATCTGCAACTTCTTTTATTGGGACAAATCCTAAAAGCTCTTTGCAGATAATGCTCCCGTTAAGTTTTGTAAAGCGTGCGGCAAGCTCCTGCCCGTGTGCGTAAATCTCGTCTTTTGCTTTTTTGTCAGAAGGATCATTACTTCCTTCAAGCAGGCCTAATGCAAGAAACATTCCTGATACAGTACCGCAAGTTTCCCTTAAGCGGCACATACCACCGCCAAAAGGCTGGGAAATTCTCATTGCTTCCTGCTCGCTAAGACCGAGCCTTTCGGCAAATGTGCAGAACACAGCCTGTGCGCAGTTGTATCCCTTCTTGAAATTTTCTTCTGCAATTAAGCCTGCTTTTTCAGGTGTCATGCTCATACTTTTTTTATAAGGGATTCAACGGCTTCTGCAGCTTCGTTTACATAAGGAACATCAAGCGTTTCTATTTCACCGTTGTCTACTGCAACAGACATGTTCTGTTCAATAGGAATGCGTGAAAGAACCTTTATGCCAAAGTCTTTTGCAATGCCGTCAATATTGTTTTCGCCAAAGATTCTCATTTCCTTGCCGCAGTCTGGGCATTTTACATAGCTCATGTTTTCTACCAGTCCCAAAATTGGAACGTTCATCATGTTTGCCATGTTTACAGCCTTTTCTACGATTACGCGAACAAGCTGCTGAGGAGAAGCTACTACTATGATGCCGTCAATTGGAATTGACTGGAACACTGTAAGTGGTACGTCTCCAGTTCCTGGTGGACAGTCAACGAGCATAAAGTCAACGTTTTCCCATACTACGTCTGTCCAAAACTGTCTTACTGCACCAGAAATTACAGGACCTCGCCAGATTACAGGATCGGTTGCATTTGGTAGAAGGAAGTTCATGGACATAATCTGAACGCCGTTCTTGCTCTTTACGGCTTTAAGAAAGTCTTCCTGCTTGCCTTCTTCATTTGTAAGGGTGCCTGCTTCTGCTTTTTCGCCTTCAAGACCATAGGCTGTAGGAATTGAAGGACCTGTAATGTCTGCGTCAAGAATGGCGGTGTTGTAGCCGTCTTTGTGTATTTTTGAGGCAAGAAGGCTTGTAACCATAGATTTTCCTACGCCACCTTTTCCGCTAACAACGGCTATTACTTTCTTTACAGATGAAAGTCTGTGGAGCTTTTCATGTAAATCTCTCTTTTCGCATCCGTCTTTCGAACATCCTGAGCAGTTTCCACCGCAGCCTGAATCTTCTGCCATATTTTCCTCGATATAATATGTTGTGTTTTATTTAATATAATAAAATTAATGGAAATAGGCAAATGTCTCTCTATAATCATGAAAATCCTTAAGGATTTGTGTTGTAAGTTCTTAAGAGATTGTGTTGTAAGTTCTTAAGAGATTGTGTTGT
>CAMVHR010000021.1 GCA_947167345.1 uncultured Treponema sp. | reverse complement strand
CCGAAGTCCATTAATTCATCGGAGTACTGTTCTTTGTTAAATGTCAAAAACTCTTCAGTATCTGTTAAAATTATTCATAAATTTTTAAGCTTTATTATTTTTAACAATTCTTCTTTCTCTGATAAACATAACTTTTCGAAATCTTTATTTGAATATAAAATATCTTTTTTATAATTGCCGAATAAGGATGTTGGTACTGTTTCCACTGGTCAAAATGAGTTTAACTTGTACTATAGACAGTTTCTGTAGATATTTTAATACTGCTTTAATAAAAGCTACTAAAATTCATGCCCCTATCCCGACAAATAGCCATTTGTCTGAGTATGGAACAGGGAGAGTTGGACGCAGAAAACTGTAGTTTGTCATACCATGAGGTGGTGGAGTTGGACACAGAAAACTTGAGTTTGCATTATGGTAGAGGGCAAGTACTATACTATCTGGATTATGAGACAAAAAAACGATGTTGCTGCATTAAAGTATTAGCCATCCACCGGCTTGATTACATAGAATCGTTGGTTATATTTTCCTGATTTATAAGTATTTCTTTGTCAGTTCTGACGTTAAATCAATTCCATTTTCATCTACGATTTCATCCCAATAGTAGATGTTTGAAAAATGTATACAACTCCATTTTTCATATAAATCAGATATTGTATTTGCAATTACTAAACCATGAAGATTTTTACCTGTGTCAAATACTTCATGTTCATAATATACGATTTTCCCATTACGCTTATCAAGGCAAAAAGCGTCTCCGTTTTTAAATTTAAATAAGGGATACCAATTCAGAATGTCTTGCCTTACGGAATATTCATCTAAATCAGCATCATAATTTTCATTCATAATTTCAATTAAATCTTCATGCTCTTTTAGTAAAGAATTGTAAGGTACAAAATCTATTTCACCTACATAATTATCTTCATTATCAAACCAGCATAAAGAAAATTTTTCATAATGTTCATAAATATATTTTGTTTGAATTGTAACTTCAAATCCTAAAACTGAATTGAGTTTAGTGTTGCAGTATGTTTCTTCTTGCTCTGTAATGCTATAGTTTTTTTTTACATAGTCTTTTATATCTGTAAAAAAATCAGTCATAAAAACCTCTTTATTATCTATGATATGGATGAATAGGTAAATTGTTTAATCCATATTCATCCATCATTTTTCCAGCAAATTGAAAAATATCTTTTGCTGTTGCATTTGGATTGTTATCAATAAATTCAACTCTATTTAAATTTCTATGATAAGTGCCTTGAAAAGATGGTCAGACTCCTAGAACTTCATAGTATTATTATAGCAAACTTAAGCGTTTTTGGGTGAAAAAACATCACGATAAACGAATGTTTTTCTTTGGAAAATCTGTTCCCTTTTCGCTCTTCACGAAGCTTCTTTCAGCATTTTCTTTTACTCTAAGCACTCTTAGTCAAAACACAAGAAACGGTTTCAAAAGTCGGAGACATCGTGTCGGAGACATCGTGTCGGAGACACGTTATCTCCACCCCCTTGGAGACACCTTTAAACATCGTGGAGGAGACAAAGTCTCTCCATGAGGAGAGCACGCTATCTCCATAAAGAGAGAGTTATATGCCCACAAAGAAAAAGTCCTATGAGAAATGCAAGTTTCCTTGCAAAAGTCATAGGACTTATGTTAAAATAATTGCAAAAATGGCACGACTTTTGTAAGGAGACAGCAATGTATAGAGAAATCATAAAAGACTTAATAAAATGGAAGGACAGAACAAACAGAAAGCCTCTCCTGCTTACAGGCGTAAGACAATGCGGAAAAACATACATTGTAGAAAAATTTGCAAACGAAAACTTCAAAAATTATGTCTATGTAAACTTTGAAGAGACAAAAAACTATTCAGCCATTTTTGATTACGATTTTGATGTACAAAGAATAATCTCAGAATTAGAAACTGTCTTAAAAACAAAAATAATCCCAAGTGAAGAAATATAATCCCAAAAATGGATACAAGCTTTCGGAAAAGAACATAGCGAAAAATAACTGCGAGGGAACAACAGCATTCAGCATTCCCCTGTACATTACCTGGAACATTCTAAATTTCAACTAACAGTCCGTAAAGCGGCAACAGCTCTTATTGACCTAAACTCTTTCTACATTTATAATTAAACCCATATCATGAAGATAAAACAGCACTTTGTGCTTAAAGCTCTGCTTCTAGCACTTATCATACTGACATTCACAGCACTTCCGGCATATTCCCAGAATGCCACACCTTTAATGATGGCTGCAAAAAACGGAAACGACTGGCAGATAAAAAATCTGCTTTCTTCAGGTGAAAACATACAGGAACGTGATGCAGAAGGATGGACAGCCCTCATGTATGCAGTCCGCTACCAACAGAACAGCGCTACAGTAAAAATTTTAATTGACAATGGTGCTCACATACGGGTACGTAATTCATATAATTTTACCCCTCTTCTTATTGCAGCCCTGTACACGCAGAATCCCGACATACTCGACATGATGCTAACGGAACGCAACGGTGCAGAAGAAGAAGTTTTTAATGCCTTCATACTTTCAATCGTCAGCAATGAAGTAACAGATGAAATTCGATATGCAAAAAATGAACTGTTTTTAAAAAAGGACATTCCGGTTAACGGATTCTGGAAAGGCATGACTCCTCTTATGTATGCCTGCAAATACAGTTCCACAACGGCAATAATACAGCAGCTTTTGGCACATGGGGCATTGCCGTCCATCCGTAGCAAAGAAGGAAAAACAGCTTTTGACTATGCCCGTGAAAACCAATCACTGACCCATGATGAAACATACTGGTCTCTGACCAGCAGCAGGAATGAAAGATGAGAATTACAGGCGGATCATTAAAAGGACGAGTCACAGAGACCCCTTATGGCAAAATGGAAATACGGCCGGCTATGGACAAAATGAGGGAATCTGTGTTTAATATAATAGGTTCAAAACTTGCAGGAAAATCATTTTTGGACTTGTTTTCAGGTTCCGGTACAATAGCGCTAGAAGCTGTTTCTCACGGGGCAACACAGGTAAGTCTGTGCGAAATGGACAAATCTAAAGCAAAGACTGTCTTCAAGAATGTTGCAATGGCAGAAGAAGTCGGAGTTCGTGTTGAATGTCATTTTATGGCTGTAGAATTGTTCCTAAAAAGATGCAAAGCTCAATACGACTACATATTTCTGGATCCACCGTTTCCTTACAAATACAGGCAGGAACTTATTCAGACAATTTCAGACAGGAAGCTGATTACAGAAAGAGGAACTGTAATTATACATTATCCGAAAGAAGATCCTCTTTCTGACTGCATAGGAACACTCGAAAAGGTTGATCACCGCGTATACGGTAGGTCACATGTTGATTTTTATACATTTAAAAACTTGACAAATAATTAATATAAGTTAAAATTAGATGTATGTAACGGATATAAGGTATTTTAATGAATGATGATTTAAAAAAGCAAATTGATAGCAAGCAGGGATCAGACGGTTTTATAAAAGTCACAGACCAACCGGTAGACAGTCTTTCTGCACAGCAGCGTGTTGTTTTAAATCGAAAAGCAAATGCCCTTTTTAATGAAGGAAAAATTGAAATGGCAGAGCGAATCTTCATTACAACAGGATATTCTGACGGCTTGACAAGAGTTGGTGATGTCTATGCAAAAAAAAATGATTACCTGAAGGCATTAAAATTATACCTTTTGGCGCATAATAAACGAAAATCTGAACCACTTATAGAAAAATTGTCTTCAGTGGTTTCTGCAATGTTAAAATAAATGATGGAGTATAAAATGTCAGAAATTAAAGTTTCCCAAGATTCAGCTGAAGAATTCTTTGCACAGGAATTAAGTTCAATGCAACAGGATACGGCAGAATCAAGCATCGCAAACAAAATTAGCGAAATGTCAAAAAAAGGTTATTCCTTTTTGAAGGAAAACCGCATTTCAGATGCAATTGATGAATTTTCAAAGATTTTATCTATTGAAGATAACAATAACTACGCTCTCGTAGGTCTCGGTGACAGTGAAAGAAAGCGCAACCACTTTAAGGAAGCCATTGAATACTATTCAAAGTGTCTTTCAGTTCATCCCGGAAACAATTATGCCCTTTTCGGTCTTGCAGATTGCTACAAAGCCCTAAATCAATATCACAAGGCTATTGAAATATGGGAGCAGTATCTTGTTCATGATGACAGGAACATCACTGTACTTACAAGAGTCGCAGACGCTTACCGCAAGGTAAAGGACTTTAAAAAGTCAAAGCAGCTGTATCTTCAGGTGCTTGAAATGGAAGAAAATAATGCCTATGCCCTGATTGGTCTGGGGCACCTGCATTATGACTTTAAGGAATACAAGGATGCCCTTTACTACTGGACAAAAATGCTTGATGTAAATCCAGACAATGTAGACATCCGCGTACTTACATCCATAGGAAACTGCCACAGAAAGCTGAAGACTTTTGACAAAGGTGTAATTTATTTTGAAAAAGCCCTGCAAAAAGATCCTAACAACTTTTACGCATTGTTCGGTATGGCTGACTGCTATCGTGGCATGAACCAGCAGTTCCGCTCAATCGAATACTGGAACAAGATTCTTACCCTTGACCCTCACAACAAGGTCATTCTTACCCGTGCAGGTGATGCATACAGAAATACAGGTGACTATGCAACGGCAACATCTTATTACAACCGTGCAATGGACATTGATTTTGACATTTATGCAGCTCTTGGTCTTGCCCTTATCTGTAAGGGAGAAGGAAAGTACAACGAAGCCATTGAAAGACTTTCCCGACTTATCCGTGATGATCAGAAGAATTACCGACTGTACATTGACCTTGCAGACTGCTACATAAAGCTTAATCAAAAGCAGAAGGCCATTGAAATTCTGCAGGATTTCCAGAGACTGAACATCAGAAGCCAAGCTATTAACGACATGCTTGACAAGCTTCAGACTGGCAAGCCATTATTTTAAAGCACATGGCTAATATTAGTGATAATAAAATATGCCTCTCAGGTCTGCTTCCTGATGAAATTTGTGACAAACTTAATCTTTCACAAAAATTCAGGGGAAAGCAGATTTTTCAGTGGATAAGTAAGGGAGTGCCTTCGTTTGAAGACATGACAAACATTGACAAAGCTACAAGAGCACTTCTCGCAGAACAGGCTTGCATTTACTCTTCATCCGTCACAAAAGTGCTAAAAGATCCTGACGGCACAATAAAGTTGCAGATAACTCTAAATGACGGCTGTGCTGTTGAAACAGTACTTTTGACAGATCGGGAACAACGAAAGACTGCATGTGTAAGTTGTCAGGCAGGATGTGCCATGGGATGCAAATTCTGTCAGACAGGTCAGCTTGGACTAAAAAGAAACCTTACTCCAGGTGAAATTGTAGAAGAGTTTTTATTTCTTGAAAAGGAAGCAGGTCAGCTGGACAACATTGTTTTCATGGGCATGGGTGAACCATTGCAAAATATTGACTCAATAAGGAAAGCTGTTTCAATCCTTACAGACAAAGGAGGACGCAATCTTAGTTCCAGAAGAATTACACTCAGCACGTGCGGCCTAGTAAAGGGCATTTACAATCTTGCAGATAATGGACCGCAGATGAGGCTTGCAGTTTCTCTGACAACCGCAGATGAAAAGCTCAGGGAAGAATTAATGCCTGTGGCAAAGGGAAATTCACTTAAAGAGCTTAGAGATGCAATTGCTTATTACATTGAAAAGACAGGAAAGCGAGTTACTCTTGAAGCAGCCCTTCTTGCAGGACAGAATACTAGCATGGAAAGTGCTCAGGAGTTAATTAACTTTGCAAGAGGCCTTGATGTATACATAAATCTTATTCCATGGAATCCAGTACCTACCCTTCCATTCAAAACACCGGATGCACATGAGACAAATAAGTTTTTACATGCCTTGGAAACTGCCGGACTGAACGTAAACCTTAGGACAAGACGAGGTGCAAAAATCGGTGGTGCATGTGGTCAGCTTGGAAAAACAGAAACAGAATAACACAACGCATTTTTAAGTTAAAATAAATAACTAAAATTACTCCAATCGAACTTTTTATTATACAAAGAATTATAGAATTTTCTATTGAAAAAATTAAAATAGCATTATATACTGGTATACAGCATATATATATGCGACATATATTGATATGTAACAAGATTTTCAGGAGTGGTTCTATGCAGAAAAAAATTTATGTTACTGGAATGGATGATGATGCAACAGCAGCAAAAGTTGCAGCGGCAGTAAAAGGTGTTGCCAGTGTAACAAATGTAGAGGCTAATGTTGCAAAATGTCAGGTCTGCGTTGATTTTGATGATGCAGGTGTAGAATCTGCAATCAATGATGCCATCGCTTCAGCTGGTGCAGTCGTCCTTGCATAAACTTACACAACCTATATGAAAATAGTTATTCTTGACGGCAATGCCCTTAATCCGGGCGATTTATCATGGAAACCTTTGGAACAGTTTGGAACTGTAACTGTATATCCCAGAACCAGTCCGGAGGATGTTGCTGTCAGGATTGGTGACAGTGATGCTATTCTTCTTAATAAAATCAATATAACAGAAGAAATACTTGAACTCTGTCCTAATTTAAAATATATTGGCGTTCAGGCTACAGGATACAATGTAATAGATCTTGATGCCTGCCGCCGCCACAATGTAACCGTAACTAATGTTCCATCCTACAGCACAGCTGGTGTTGCCCAGTTAGTATTCGCATTCATAAGTGAATTTGCCTGCCATGTCAAACTTCATTCAGACACAGTTATGAACGGCGAGTGGACAAAGGCAAAAGATTTCTGTTACTGGAAGACTCCATTAATGGAAACTGATGGAAAAACTATTGGAATTTTTGGTTACGGCAGCATAGGCAGCCGTGTTGCAAAAATTGCCGAAGCTTACGGAATGAATGTACAGGTTTGTACGCGTACTCCAAAACCAGAAATAAAGAATCCTGTTGATTTTGAAACACTCCTCAAAACGTCTGATATTGTAACACTTCACGCTCCTCTTACACCGCAGACAAAAGAAATCATCAATGAAAAAACTCTTTCACTGATGAAAAAGAATGCAATCCTAATTAATACGGCGCGAGGTGCCCTTGTAGACGAACATGCGGTGCGTAAAGCCCTTGATGAAAAGGCTATATCAGGATATGCCGCCGATGTCGTTACAACAGAGCCAATGACAACAGACAACCCTCTTTTAAATGCGCCAAACTGTCTGATTACTCCGCACATTGCATGGGCTGCCGTAGAGACTAGGCAAAGACTCCTTTCCGTAGTAATAAACAATTTAAAGGCTTTTATTGACGGTAATCCACAGAATGTCGTGAGCTGAATATAAGAAAGATTGCAAAATATTATCAGAAAACATATTGAATAATTCAGCAACACTAAATATACTTTAGTAAGAATAAATAAATTACGAGGTATTACTATGGGAAAGACGATTGCACAAAAGATATTTGACGCACATCTGGTTGAAAAACCTTTTGAAGGAACAAATATTTTAAGACTAGATCGTGTATTCTGCCATGAGATTACAACTCCAATTGCCATCAATGATTTGGTTGAAAGGGGCAAGGACAGAGTATTTGACAGCACAAAAATCAAGGCAGTAATTGACCATGTTACACCTGCTAAGGATTCAAAATGTGCCATGCAGGAAAAAATTCTTCGTGACTGGGCAAAAAGAAACTCAATAAAGGATTTTTTTGATATTGGTGCAAACGGTGTATGTCACGCCATTTTCCCAGAAAAAGGATTTGTTCGCCCTGGATATACAGTCATAATGGGAGACAGCCACACATGTACACATGGAGCTTTCGGGGCATTTGCCGCTGGAGTCGGCACAACAGACCTTGAAGTAGGCATTTTAAAGGGTGTCTGCTCATTCAGGGAGCCTAAAGCCATAAAATTCGTTTTGAACGGAACTCTTAAAGAAGGTGTATACGCAAAAGACGTAATTCTGTTTCTTATCGGACAGATTGGTGTAAACGGTGCTACAAACTGTGTTGCAGAGTTTACGGGTCCTGTAGTAGACAATTTCTCAATGGAAGAACGCATGACAATCTGTAACATGGCAGTAGAAGCTGGAGCTACAAGCGGAATCTGCTTTCCTGACATGAAAACAGTAGAGTATCTTTGGCCGTTCATAAAAGATGAATATAAGACAAAAGAAGATGCACTAAAAGATTACAGCAAGTGGCATGATGATGAAGATGCAACTTATGAAAAAGTTTATACTTTTGACTTGTCAAATCTTGTTCCTGTATGTACAATAAATTATAAACCGGATCAGATAAAGAATGTTTCTGACATGAAGGGAACTCGTGTTGATCAGGTTTATATTGGTAGCTGTACAAACGGACGCATTTCTGATCTTAGGGTTGCCGCATCAATCTTAAAGGGTCACCACATTGCAGAAGGAGTCCGCGGCATTGTTTCGCCAGCCACTCCAAAGATTTACAAGATGGCTCTTGAAGAGGGACTTATTGACATCTTTATGGAAGCAGGATTTTGCGTAACAAATCCTACATGCGGAGCTTGTCTTGGAATGAGCAATGGTGTTCTTGCAGAAGGTGAAGTCTGTGCTTCAACAACTAACCGTAACTTTAACGGAAGAATGGGAAAAGGCGGTATGGTTCATTTGATGAGTCCGGCAACAGCAGCTGCTACAGCAATAAACGGAACTATTACAAATTCAGTCTTTTTCAAAGGCTGAGTAAAAACTTTACTAAAGAGGAAAAACATGAAGAAGTTTGGTGGAGAAGTTCTTTTTCTTGACCGTTCAGACATCAACACTGATGAAATTATACCTGCAAAGTATTTGACAGAGAATACTAAACAGGCTCTGAAACCTTACCTTCTTGAAGATTTAAAGCTTGACGGCTTTAATCCGAAGACTGACATTTCAGGCAAGAAGGTAATAATTACAAGAGAAAATTTCGGTTGCGGTTCGAGTCGTGAACATGCACCATGGGCACTGGAAGTTAATGGTATTTACTGCGTTATTGCCGTAAACTTTGCTAGAATTTTCAGGCAGAACATGTACAACTGCGGACTTCTTGCACTTGACATGCCAAAGAAAGATATTGACGACATGTTCCGTTCTTTTGCATCAAAGGATACAACTTGTAAGATTGAACAGAAAGAAGACGGTACATGGAAAGTAAAGCTCATTGCCGGCTCTCTTTCAACAAGCTATCCTTTTAAGCTTGAAGGTTTTGAAAAAGCCCTCATCGAAAACGAAGGATGGATTGGTTACGCCGACAAGAAATATTAATGAAATAAATCAAAAATAGAAAAGCCCGGATGGTATTGAAAACTTTCAAACCATTCGGGCTTTTTATATAGCTAATCAGGACAACTATCTTTGTCCAGAAAGTTCTATATAGATTTGATCCGCAAGACCGAAATTAGCATTTTTTGTAAGGGATTCTGCGTAATTGTCATACATCATGTCTTCATACATCTCACGGGCATAGTCATTTTCCTTTCCGAACAGAGAAGTCTTCTGAACTGTCTTACGTGCAGAAGAAAGCATCATCTTGACAAGATAATTTTCAAGCTCCATTGACTGTTCATAAAGTTCAGAAGTCTTGTCGATTACAGGCTGCTTGCCTTTTGTAGACTTATATGAAGAAGCAATTCCTACAGGCTTTGCAGTCTTATCCTTTTCATTGGTGTATGTGCCTGCAAAACCTTTTGTATAATCGCCATTAAGGCGATGATTTGTAGAAATCTGGCTGGATGCGACAGACGGAACATTCTTATCAGAAGATTTTTTTACAGAATTGTTTCGCATTGAATTGACAAGATCAAGGAATTTATTCTGCTCTGCATTTGATTTAGCAGCATTTACAGAAGACTTTGAATCTGTCAAGTAGTTAGTTCCTGAAAAACCGTTAATATTCTGAATGTCCATCTATATATCTTCCTACCTTATTCTATCTAGCGTTTTAAGCTTACAGCTGTCTGAAGCATAGTATCACTTGTCTGGATAGCCTTTGAATTAAATTCATAAGCTCTCTGAGCAACAATCATCTGAACCATTTCATTGACAACAGAAACATTGCTCATTTCAAGGAACTTGTGCTTTGTAATTCCCATTCCCTCAAATCCAGGACGACTTGCGATAGGCTCGCCAGATGCATTTGTTACCTTATACAAGTTGTCGCCTGCGTTTTCAAGGCCTACGGCATTTGGAAAGCGGTAAAGCTCAAGCTGACCTACTTCCACCGGTTCAAGCTCACCATTTACACGCACATGAACACGTCCGTCATCACTGATTGCAAGTGTCTCAAGCTGGAATCCTTCTGGAAGAATAATCTCTGGAATTACGCGAAGACCATTTGCATTTACAAGCTGTCCAGTAGAGTCAACCTTGAAAGAACCGTCTCGTGTATAAGCCCAGCTTCCGTCATACTGTTCTACGCGGAAAAAACCGTCACCAACAATAGCAACATCAGTATCAACACCAGTTGCCTGCAAAGATCCCTGAGTCATGATTCTCTGTGTTGCAGCAACTTTTACACCAGAGCCTTCCTGAAGTCCTACAGGCGTAACAGTATCTTCTGTTGCTGGAGTACCTGCTTTCTTTACATTCTGATATAAAAGATCTTCAAATTCTGCACGGTGCTGTTTAAATCCAGTTGTATTTACATTTGAAAGGTTATTAGAAATTGTATCAATATTGGTCTGCTGACCGTTCATTCCTGTTGCTGCATTCCAAAGACTTCTTACCATATTAAAACTCCTTTTATGTTTTTTCTGTTTTTAGATTACCGCTGTACATTTACGGTCTTAGACCACAAAGTATCAAGCATATTGTCTTCTGTCTGTATAGACTTCTGGTTTGCTTCATAGGCACGGTTCACTTCAATCATCTGAACCATTTCATTTACAACATTCACATTGCTTGTTTCAGTATATCCCTGCAAGACCTGAGGACGCTCAGAACCTTCTGCAACATGATAATTTCCTGCAATGTCATTAGTATTCCACAAAGATGAACCCTGCTTTTTCAAATAGCGCTCATTGTCAAAACGTACTATCTTAAGGCGGTCAACAACAACATTATCTTCTCTTGTATAAATCATGCCGTCACGATTCATGATGAATTTATCGTTTGATACATGAATAGGACCATTTTCTCCAAGTACAGGATAACCTTCTTTTGTAAGGAGGATTCCTTCCTTTCCTAAGTGGAAATTACCGTTACGGGTAAAACGCTCTCCGGAAGGAGTCTGGACAACAAAAAAACCTTTTCCACTCAGAGCAAAATCTGTATTTGTATCAGTAGACTTAAACGAACCCTGACTAAAGTCAGTATACAACTCATTTGTTTCCACACCAAGTCCAAGCTTTCCTATAATAGGTGCAGCATCAGATGAGCCGAAAGGATGCTTGTATACACCATCAGCCTTTGTCCTGCGCAACAGAAGTTCACTGAATTCCTTATTAACGGGAATTTCTTTTTTAAATCCTGTTGTATCAACATTTGCCAAGTTATTTGAAATTGCATCAAGCTTATCCTGCTGTGCATTCATACCACTTGCACCAATGTACCAGCCTCTAATCATTCTGCACCCCTTATCGTTGTTAACCAGATTTCTTATTTAGTTATCGGCATACAGTGTATATAAATAAAGAATTTTCATTTTTTTATTGCAAAATACAAAATTCAGTCTTATAATTTTTAATATAAGATAAAAGGGAGGTTAAAAATAATACCCATGGCAAAAAATCAAAATCAGGAAGAACCTAGAGTTCTAGCCATTATTCTTGGTGGTGGTAAAGGAACAAGACTTTACCCTCTTACAAAGGAAAGATCTAAGCCTGCCGTACCATTCGGCGGAAAGTATAGAATTGTAGATATTCCAGTATCCAACTGTATTAACAGCGGATATAGAAAAATCTATCTTTTGACGCAGTTCAACTCTGCTTCATTACATCTTCACATTATTAATTCATATAATTTTGACCGTTTCAGTCGTGGTTTTGTTGAAATTCTTGCTGCAGAACAGACGCTGGAACATTCAGGATGGTATGAAGGAACCGCAGATGCAGTCCGTAAAAATATTGCACACTTTAGGGCACAGAATCCAACACATTACATAATTCTTTCAGGTGACCAGTTGTACCGAATGGACTTGAAGAAATTCATGGATGAGCATATTGCATCAGGTGCAGACATTACGATTGCGGCAAAGGCCGTAAACCGTTCAGATGCATCAGGCTTTGGCATTATGAAAGTAAGCCCTGAAAACAAGATTACAGAGTTCATGGAAAAACCTGCAAAAGACTTGAATATCGATGCCTGGAAAATTCCTGACAATGCCCGAGGCGACTTGCCTGCTGATCTTGAATATCTTGCTTCTATGGGTATCTATATTTTTAATGCAGATACAATGGAAGAAATGCTGAACAATGATTCAAATGACTTCGGAAAAGAAATCATTCCTTCTGCAATAAAGACAAAGAAAGTCAACAGCTATATTTTTAACGGTTACTGGGAAGACATCGGTACAATTCGCTCATTCTATGATGCAACTTTAAGCCTTACAACTCCTCAGCCACCGTTCAATTTTTATGATGAGGACAAGCCTATATATACACACATGCGCAACCTTCCTCCAAGCAAGATTAACGATGCAGACATGACATCAACACTTGCAAGCGAAGGATGCGTCATTACAAAGTCAAGACTGCAGCATTCCGTTATCGGTGTACGTTCGATTATCAATGAGGGATGTGATCTTGATGGAGTCATAATGATGGGTGCCGACTTCTATGAAAATGAAGAGGCAAAGAAAGCTGATGAAAAGAAAGGCATTCCTCGCATTGGCATTGGTAAGAACTGTAAGATTAATAAAGCAATTATCGATAAAAATGCAAAAATCGGAGACAACTGTTGCATTAACGTAAGCGGAAAGAGATATGAGGACGGTGATCACGGTCTGTTCTATAGTGCAGACGGTATTATTGTCATAAGAAAATCTGCTGTAATTCCTGCAGGAACAGTTATCTAAAATTGATTGCACAGGGCATGGAATAAAATTTCTATATGCCCTTTTAGCATATTCGGGAGCACGAATTTCATAGAAGTTCACTGGAAGTTTTCTTCTTAAAGGTGGGACAAGACTTTTATGAAACCGTGCTTTTTTTATGACTTATTGCTGTAAAAAATCATCAAGCAAATTATAGGCCTGTATTATCTCACTTGTTTTTTTGTTAGCAACTTTTTCAATTACGGCATTTCCAGTATGCTTATCTGGATGATAATATAAAAGCCTTTCTTTATAAGCCCTCTTTATGTCATCTTTTGTAGCTGTCAGAGGAACATTCAAAACTTTATATGCATGCTCTAATTCGGGAGTCAGTTTTTTATAGACATATTCTTTTGTTTTTTCTTTCTCAGGAGCATTTTTTTCTTCAGCAGAAGCACTTTCTTTACAAGGAGACTCAACACGAACAAATTTTACAGCACCTGCTTCAAGAGTTTCATTAAGCAAGCTTCCTAATTTATCATACATATTCATCAGATGAATCAGCTTCCTCTTCTAAAGTCAATTCTGATAATTTTCGCATCAAAGTCCTTCTACCAATCTGCAAAACATCAGCTGTCTTGCTTTTATTATTCCTGTTGGCAGCAAGATTAGCCTGAATGATTGCTTTTTCCGCTTCTGCCAGAGGTATGCCCAATGGAATGGAAATTGAATCTGACGATGTTCCCTGACTGATTGCAGGCGGCAAATCTGTTAATGTAATTTCGTTACCAGAGCACATGACGACAGCACTTTCCATGCAGTTACGCAACTCTCGTATGTTTCCAGGCCAGTCGTATTTAAACATAGCAGCCTTTGCACGACCATCAACACCAGTAATATTTTTTCCATTCTCTTCATTAAATTCTTTTAAAAATGCAGACATAAGAAGGGGAATATCATCTTTTCGCTCTCGCAGTGGGGGGACTGTAATATGAATTACATTCAGGCGATAGTACAAATCTTCCCTAAAACGTCCGGCTTTTACTTCTTCTTCCAGATTCTTATTTGTAGCAGCAACAATTCTTACATCAACTTCAATGGTCTGCTCTCCCCCAACCCTCTCGAACTTTTTTTCCTGAAGGACTCGCAAAATCTTTATCTGAACATTCTGATTTATTTCACCAATTTCATCAAGAAAAATTGTTCCTCCATGCGCCAGTTCAAAACGTCCCTTCTGAAGTTTTTCAGCACCAGTAAAAGCACCTTTTTCATGACCGAATAATTCACTTTCAAGCAAAGTTTCGCTCAAAGCCGCACAATGAACCTTTATAAAACTGTTATTTTTTCTGGAAGACAAATTATGAATGGCATCTGCTACAACTTCCTTACCAACACCGCTTTCTCCTGTAATCAAAATGCTTGCCTTACTGTCAGAAACTTTTTTAAGAGTCTCCTGAACCTTTTGCATGGCAGGAGATTTCCCTATCATAGTCTTTAAGGCGTTAGAACCTTCCAGTTCATGCTTCAGCTGCTGGTGCTGAAGACTCATCTCCCTTGAAGACAGAGCCCTTTGAACAATCATGCCAAGCTGATCAAGATTAAGAGGCTTGGTTAAAAAATCATAGGCACCATGACGCATGGCATCTACAGCACTGTCAATGCTTCCGTGCCCTGTAAGAATTATGACAGGTACTCCAGGAGTCTCTGCAGTAACTTTTGCAAGGACTTCTTCCCCACTTATTCCAGGCATACGCAAATCAGTAATTACAAGATCTATGTCGCCCTTTGCAATAAGTTTAAGTCCATCCGCACCGTTTGAAGAAGTCTTTACATTATATCCTTCCATTTCAAAGTTGGCGGCAAGACCTTCCCTAATATTTTTTTCATCATCAATTATCAGAATTGTAAACTTCATTATCACTAGCCTTATTTTCAAGAAGAATAGTTCCCTTCCGAGGCAAAGGAATTGAAATTGTAAACACCGTACCGTGACCAAGCACAGATTTTACATCAATGTCGCCTCGAAACTCCTTTATAATCTTATAGACCATAGTAAGTCCCAGTCCCGTTCCTGTTGCCTTAGTTGTGTAATATGGCTCAAAAATCTTTGAAACGGTATTTTCATCCATCCCCATTCCATTATCAGAAATAGAAAGAACATACTTGTCTTCTTTTATAAAAGATTCTATCGAAAGCCTTCCCTGCATGAATTCTACGCAACCGCTTACAGCTTTGCAAGATGCATCCGGCGGAAAACGCTCTTCAATAGCAGCAAGTGCATTCTGTGCAAGGTTTACAATTACTTCCCGGAACAGTTTTTCATCAATAAGAAGACGCGTTGAACTATCACACAAATTCAAGTCAATTTGAATGTGCTTTTGTTTAAATTCTGCTTCAAAGAATGAAGCGAATTTCTTTATAAGGACATCAGGATCAGAAAGAACCAAAGAAGCTTTTACAGGACGCACTGCAAATAAAAAATCAACAACAATCTTATTAAGGTTCTCAATTTCTTCGTTTATGACATCCAGATAATTTTCCATGAATTTTTCATCTGGAATCATGCCGTCACGTTCGCGGGCTTTTTTTATTGACTTCTGTAAAAGCTGTATGTGAATGCTTATTGCACCAAGAGGATTTTTTATTTCGTGAGCAACAGAAGCTGCAAGATTCGTAAGACTTGCAAGACTTTCCATTCTGTGAAGAAGGATTTCCTGCTGCCTCTTTTCCGTAACATCATTAATAGTAATGAGAGAGCCATTGATTTCCTGATGCATGACAAAAGGCATTATTTCAACAGAAATAAACCTGACTTTATCATCCTGCACGATTGAAAATTCTTCGGCGGCATTGAATTTCTTGGACTCAGAACATTCCTTAAAAAAAGACTTCAGGGAATCTTCATCAACTATATCCCAAATAGCATATTTATCAGGCTCAATCTCAGAAGAGCGCTTTTTGAGAGGCAAAAGATGATCAACAGCCTTGTTTGCTTTAAACAAATTCCATTGGGGAGACACCAAAAGCAGCCCTATCTGCAAACTGTCCATTATAGAGTTAGCAAGATCATTCTGAGTTGTCATGTCTTCTATAAAGCGTTCAAGCTGCTCTGTTGAAAGTTTAGAAATCTTGCTGGAAACTTTTTTTACAAAATCATTCATCGTTATTTCTGAACACTCCACCATTCAGATGATTTATCTGCATAAGATCACGAGTCAGCTGCTCCAATGCAGATGCCGGATTCTGATTAAATACGTTTACGTTATTATTAATCACCCTCAGTTTTTCCAATATTTTTACAGAGCATTCTGCTCCGGCAGGATTTGTACACAAGTACGACTGAACTGCAACAATTCCCTGCAAAAATAACGTAAAAAGAACTCTTGGAGAAAAATTCCTACAATCTGCCATGATAGAAGGAATGTCAGGAACATGACCTTCCGCAATAGCATTAAAATATGATTTTGCATGAGCCTTGACAATATCAGGCTTTACAGGCAGATAATTCTGTAAAAACTCTACAATGGAGTCAGGCAGATTTGTTTTTACAGTAGAATTATTATAATAAAATAAACGAGAAATTACAGTCTGCTGCTGTTCTTTTGTACGATTAAAAAAACTATAAGTTCTGACTCGAGAAAGAATCGTAGGAAGAATGGCTCCCCTGTTTGTCGTAGTTAAAACAAAAACTGTATCTTCTGGAGGCTCTTCAAGAATTTTCAGCAAGGCATTTCTTGCACTTTCTGCCATACAATCAGCATTCTCAATGATAAGGACCTTTTTTCCATTGTTTGAAGAAAGCCTTGCCCATGTAGAAAAGTTTCTTATTTGCTGAACAGGAAGAGAATCATACAGGTAAGTATTTTCCAGCTTTTCACAATTCTTTTCAACAGAATCTAAAATCTTCTGAAGCTCATCAGCATCAGGAATAACTCTTCCCGGATTTATCTTTTCAAGTTCCTCATTTATTGCCTGCAAGACAGGTGAAAACTTTGAAAGTTTGTCATCGCCTTCCCATAAAACAGGGCTAAACCTCATGGTAAGCTTTCTTACAGCCCTTAAATACAGATATCGTGCAGAATCAAGGTGGGCAGAATTATTTACATTCTGATAAAGCAAGGTATCTTTTGCAGCATGAATTTCAAGAGTCCTGTTTCCAGGTCCTACCAAAAGAACATTCTGACTTACCAAAGCTTTGTGCTGCATGCAATTCTGACATTGACACTGCCAGTCACCTTTGTTAAGACAGGAAAGGACTCTGGCAAATTCTAGCGCGCATGATAATTTTCCGGAAGCATAAGGACCGGCAAACAGCAAGGAGCCAGGAAGCCTACCGTTAGAAATGTCATCAGAAAGAAGCTTTGACGCACTCTGAAAAAGGACATTCTCAAACACCTTACATTGCCCCCACTACAGACTCTAGAGGCTGAGCCCCTGTATGATTATTAACAGGAGCACTTTGCAATGTTACAATAATCTTTCCAAGGAATTTATAAAATATGCTTGCTTCAAGCATTTCTCGTACATCAAACCAAGGCTGAAATCTAAGTACCAGAAGAATGATTGCAATTACTGCAAAACCTTCTATGAGTCCGAACAAAAATCCTAAAGTGCGGTCAAGCTGACGGAATATACGTCCGCTGAACAAAGTCTGAAGAATCTGCTGTAAGATTTTTACAATGATAAACACAAGAACAAAAATCAATATAAAAGCAATTCCATTACAGACAAACTGAACCCCAATATAAGGATGTAAAGAATCGGCAAGCCGCTTGTAAAACAAAATTCCAAACCACAATCCTATAATAGGAGCACCTTTATCAAACAGTTCCCCTATTATGCCTTTTAGATAAGCAAGAAGAGCAAAAACAACAAGAATAACAACAAAAATAAAATCAATTAACGGAAGAGACATTATTTAAACCGTCCATAATAATTCGGGATATTTTTATGCTTGCAGGTTCAGAACCACACAGTGCAACACAAGCTTGACTATATTCATTTCTTTTTTCTTTATCAAGGAAAATCTCCAGGGCATCACGAACATGGCTGTCATCAGCATCTTTTCCGGCAAGGACAACTGCGGCATTATTCCTTTCAAAATATCTGGCATTATCAACCTGATCGCCACGAGTTCCTGCCCCACACAAAGGAACAAGTACCATAGGTTTTCGACTTACAGCACTTTCCCAAATGGAATTTGCACCTGCCCTAGACAGAATCACATCCGCACACTGAATGACAGCTGGCATCTCTTTATAAATAAATGCATACGGCTTATAGCAGTCATCTTTTTCTGTCATAACATCAGGATGCTCTTCTGCAAAAGCTCTTCCTGTCTGATGAACAACACAAAAACGCTCCTTAAGCCAGTCCAAGTTATTTAGTACAAAAGAATTTATCTGCTGTGCTCCAAGGCTTCCGCCCAAAACAAGAAGAACAGGTTTTTCATGTTCTTTGGAAATTGATAAAAAGCGGAAGCCTTCTTCTGAATTATCAGAATAAAATACAGGCCGAACAGGATTTCCCGTAACAAGGCAGCGTTTTGCAATTTCCTCAGAAAAACACGACGCTGTTTCGGAATATGAAATAAGGACATTCTTCGCAGCCCTTGCATTAAGTCTTGTAGCAAGACCTGGAGTAAAATCACATTCATGAGTGTAATAAGGAATTCTTAGCAAACGTGCAGCCCAACAAGGAGGAACACTTACAAAACCTCCTTTTGAAAAAAGACAGTCTGGCTTTAACCTCATAAGTATGGCAACAGATTTGAAAAAACCTGCTATAATTTTAAAAACATCAATAAAATTCTGAACAGAAAAATACCTTCGAAGTTTGCCACAAGGAATACCGAAAAAATCAGTTATGGAACCGCCTTCAGAGACAAAATTCTTTTGGACTATATCCCTGTCCATTCCGGCATCATTACCAATCCAATAAATTTGAATAGAAACATTTTTAGATTTTGCAAGCATTTGAAGAGCATCTGCTACGGCAACGCCCGGATATATGTGTCCTCCAGTTCCTCCACCAGCAAATACAATGCGAAACGAGTTGTCTTTTTTCATATTCAGTTCTCTTTTGGCGGGAATTGATCCATAAGCTCGATAAGTTCTTTCCGCTTAAAAAGATTTGCATATCCTCGAGCGCTCATCCCCATAGAATCCTTTATGTCAGGGTCTGCACCATTTTCCAACAGAATTCGGACAATCTTAGGATTTCCGTTACCTACGGCAAGGACAAGTATAGACTGACCGTCAGAACTTATGACGTTCAAATCTGCACCCTTCTGTATAAGGTACTCTGTTATGGCATAATTCTTGCGCCATACAGCATCCATAACAGCCGTATATCCGCGATCTTGAGAAACAGCATTTATATCAGCACCATTATCAAGAAGCCATTTGACTTTTTCAAAACATTCATTACGGGTGGCGATACAAAGCATAGGAACACCATCTGCTGTGGTTGCATTAGAAATCATGCCGGCCGAAAGAAACAAATCGCAGACCTCAGTATCATCCTTTGCAATATGCTGGGCAAAGCAATCACCATTGAAAGGAATTCCCCTCTTGAAAAGCGTGCTAAAAGACTCATACTGCTTATCAGCAATGGCATACAGATCATAATTATTTCTCAAATATTGCAACAGGGCTTTAAGTTCTTCAAAACACCGAAAAAAAGTCTGACCATCCAGACTGACCTTTTCATATTCGCGTTCGTATTTCTGACCGGTGCAAATAAACGTTTTTACTTTCTTTCCTATAAGGATGCCCAACAAAATTGCATAATTAGAAAGGTTTTTAAGGCTATAGCTGTCCAAAATGATGCAGTGAGTAGATTCTGTTATGTCTTTTACAATTTTTACAAAATCAAGTTTAGAACTTTCTGTAGTTATAAAAATTTCTTTATAAGAAGCACTATGCTCATCAAGGAAATCTTCTACAGACAAGAGATTTTGATTCGTCATATCAGAAGAAACTATAAGCCATTTCATGCAAATAATTATAGTGCATACAAGGAGTTTTAACAAGCCTAAGTTTTTTTTCTCTTTTTTTTAATATTTTTAAATAAAGGTGTTGACACAAAACGAACAAAAGTATATAGTGTTAAACATCAAAAGCAAATGAGCCGGCGTAGCTCAGTTGGTAGAGCGGAGGACTGAAAATCCTTATGTCATCAGTTCGACTCTGATCGCTGGCACTAAAAGACTTCTAAGTAATTAGAAGTCTTTTTTTTTTACAAAAAACTAATATATAGCAAATACAATCACCTATCTCATTTATAATCCATAAAACCAGCTGAATTAGGAATGCGAACAAAACTTATTGGACATAAAAAAAATCCTGTCTAAAAAGACAGGATTTAGTAGTGGCAAGAGGGATCGAACCTCTGACATACGGAATATGAGTCCGTTGTTCTACCGACTGGACTATGCCACCGTGAATGATTGAATAATATCATACTGCATATTTTTGGTCAATACGTTTAGCCCAGTTTTTATCAATTTTTTTTATTTTTTTCTACAAAATCTCTCTTTACCAACTCTGCAATAATGCTTTCCACAATGCCGTCAGGACCACTCTTGCTTGTATCAATAATAATGTCAGCAACACCTTCATAAGCATTATTATCAATGTCATAAAGCTGCTTGTATCTGCGTGTATCCTCGCTGTCACGCATTGCTGTGAATTCCTTTATCTTCTGCAAGTCACCGCCTTCTCTGTTTAAAATGCGCCCTGCACGCAAATCATCGCTTGCCAAAAGATAAACCTTCAAATCCGCTTCCTTAAGCATCCAGATTGCAAGACGGCTGCCAAGAACACAGCTTTCTTTTCTTGCAAGCTCCACCTGATGCGTATCAACATATTTATCGTAGCTGTCATCAGTCTTTGCATTTTGAATTACCTGTTCCAGTGTAAGCCCCTTTTCCTGAGCCAACTGACGGAAAGTATAGTTTATGAGTTTAACCCCAAGCTTTTCAGAAAGAAGAGTACTCACAGTAGTATTTCCGCAGCCAGATTTACCACTGATTGCAACACGCAGTTCCTTGCCATTTTTTATTGCATAATCTGACATAAAAATCCTCCTATTCTACATTTTTTGACTGTTCACGAATATTTTCAAGCGCATCCTTGGCATTTACAACCATTGCTCCAACTTCCGTAAACTGGTTCTTGCTGCCAATGGTGTTAATTTCCCTGTTAGCTTCCTGACAGATAAAATCCATTCGCTTACCAGGAACAGGATTTTCATTCAACTCCTTACGCAATGCAGCCAGATGACTGTGCAGACGAATGATTTCTTCGTTTATGGTATATTTTATCATGAGAGATGCAGTTTCCTCAAGAATTTTGTTTTCATCCACATGATCACCCAAAAGCTCATTAAACTTTGCCGTAATGTTTTCTTTAAAACGTTTTTCCATCTCTGGCTGCCACTGCTTAAAGAAAGCCGCACATTCATCCAACTTATCAAGCTTTGCAAGCAGGTCTTTCTTAAGGTTCTCGCCTTCCCTTTTTCTGTCTGCAAGAAATTCGTTAAGGACATCATTAAATACAGGCTCAATCTTTTTCCAATAACATTCCACATCGTATTCATGAGTAATGTTTAAAACACCTTCCTGCTCAATAATAAGACTTAAAGGAATGTCTTCTGACTGACCAAGAGCACGGGCAATTTCAGCAATTGCATTCCTATACAAAACGGCAGCCTGAGGATCAGCAGTAATCTTAGCCGTAGAATTAGTATCCTTTGCGCGGATAGAAACATCCACCTTTCCACGAATAATGTTTTCCGTAAGCAATTTGCGAAAACGGCTTTCCAAAGGATTTAAAAATGACGGCATATTTATATTCAAATCTAGAAAACGGCTGTTTACAGAGCGGATTTCCACACTAACCTGAGTGCTGTCCGCCATTATCTCCTTGTATCCGTAACCTGTCATGCTGTTCATGATGCACTACTCCTTAATTTTTCCAAAATCAGCTTTCCAACTTTCCAATTATCTCCTGCCCCCATAGTAACAAACAAAAATCCATCTGGATATTCATTACCACTATCCGAAGAAAGCAAAGCAAAGCCTTCTTCTGCCGCCTGCTCAAACTCAGAGCAGTAATGAACAGAAGAATGATATTTTTTAGCGTGTTCTGCAAGAGTTTCCCCCGTAACCGTTGCACAGGAAGCATCTTCCCTTGCAGAACCGTATATCTTATTCAGAATGACTTCATCTGCATCTGAAAAGCTTGAAGCAAATTCTTCAAGCAAGGCAGCAGTACGGGTATATGTATGACTCATAAAGTCCACAATAATCTTATGCTTTTTATAAAAATCGCGGTAACCAGCAAGAGTTGTCTTTATTGCCGTAGGATGATGCCCGTAATCATCAATAAATATAACGTCCTGCCCATTTGAAGTCTTTGCCCTGCCGACAATTTCAGAGCGACGTTTTCCACCAGCAAAAGCAACAAGCCCTGCCTTTAGTTTTTCTGCATAGTCCAAAGGATTTTTGCCGTCGGTCTTTAACAGTTCCGCAACAAGGGCAAGGGCAGCTGTAGCATTGCGCACATTATGATTGCCAGGAACACATAAAGCACACTCTCCGAAAGCCTTTACAGTAAAATAATGCTTTCCCCCCTCAACCTTGCCAAAAGTAAGAGCGTAATCACCTTCTGCTTTTTCGCCATAAGGAATGCACTGAATGTCAGGACGCTTTTCATGCACTATGCCAGCAGTCTCTACAGCACCATTGTCATCCGCACAGTATATGAGCTGACCGTTTTCAGGAAGCTTACATGCATAGTCCACAAAGGCATTCCGAATGTCATTATATGTAGGATAATAATCCTGATGGTCGCTTTCTACAGAAGTAAGGATTATCTTCTGAGGACAGAATGACATAAAATGTCTTTGATACTCGCAGGTTTCTGCAACAAAATAGTTTTTTGCACCAGATGCACAATTTCCAGAATTTAAGCCCTTCGACATTGTACAGCTATTTCCAAAAGAAGAAATGATTGAGCCTGCAAGAACCTGTGCTGGTAAATCAAGCTGCTTCAGCAAAGTGCCAGTAAGCCCTGTTGTAGTTGTTTTTCCGTGTACACCACAAATTCCGCAGCTGTATGCAGTGCCAGAAATTGCCCCCAATGCTTCAGAATACAGCATCATGGGAATAGACTTTTTTACAGCCTGTGCAAGATCTGGATTTTTTTCAGGAGAGTATGCACTCGAATAGATTACAAAACTAACGCTATCGGTAATGTTTTTTTCAGAAAAAGGAAGTGCCTGAATTCCAAGTTTTTCAAGGATTTCATCCGTATAAAACCGCTCTGAAACATCACTTCCTGTAATTACAGCGCCACGTGCATGAAGGATTTCTACCAGGGCAACCATGCCTGTGCCCTTTATGCCAACAAAATGTATGTGAACTCCCTTAAAATCACTAGGGAGCGTAACCTTTTCCAAACTCATTCCATAAATATATCACGGTATAAGATATTGTTCAATTAAATGGTTTTTGGGATACACCGCAATACCGTTTTACAAAAACATAGTCATATAGACAGGCAGATACAAAATGCCGTCTTTTTCCATAATGTCTTTTGTGTATAGGATATATGCCTGCCCAAGAGTATCAGAATATTTCCTGTAAAACTTATCAATTGAAGTGTGCCGCTGATATGAAGAGGATTTAACTTCTATGGGACAAATCTTTCGTTTTTTGCGAATTAAAAAATCTATCTCAATATTGTTTTCCCTATTACAGGAGTCTGCCCTTGAAAAGAAAAACAGCCTGTGACCATGAGAACGTAACTCTTGTGCAACAACATTTTCTACAATCATTCCCTCGTTTACATGCAGCTTATCAAGTAGAATATCTCTATAAAGTTCATTATCTGTAAAACTGTCGTCAGAAAAAGTATGAGAAACCAAAAGACCTGTATCTGCCATATAGCATTTTTGCGTTGTACGTTCTGTATTCAGATTGAGTCCGACAGTTGGATCCGTTGAGTTAAAGCAGGTATTCACAACCATAGCTTCCCTAAGCCATATAAAAGCATCTTCGTATTCCCTATACCTTACATTCGTGCCAAGGCTTGAAAGATTATACTTTTTTTCTTTCTGCGAAAGCTGAGAAGGAATACCATCAAAAATAGCAAGAACTTTGCTTTCCTGACTGCCAGCAAACTTTGTTACATCATCACGATACAGTCTTAATATCCTGCGCTTTATCCTGTCAGAAGCTTCAAAATTATTTTGCGCCTTATACGACAATACAGATTGGGGCATACCACCGACAAGCATATAAATGCGGAAAAGATTCATAACTTTTCTATGCAAAGCCTGCCCAAGGGGGTGCCTTTTTTCAAAGCACTCACGCAAAAAGGGAACTGTAGTTTCATCCCCTAAAGCCCACAAAAATTCCTCAAACGTCATAGGGAACATTTCTATCTGTTCTTCTTCTGACGGAATAACGATGTTTTCGACATTTTTGCGTAATGTAATCAACGAACCTGTTTCAATATAATCATAGCGACCATCTGCGACAAGAAATTTTATAAGTTCCCTCGCCCTCGGAAATTGTTGCACTTCGTCAAATATAAATAGAGAATTTCTTTCGTAAAGCTTCACTTTAAAGAATGCAGAAAGCTTTGCAAAAAACATATTCAAATCAGAAGTTTCGTTTAGGAAGATATCTTTTATTTCGTTTGTGGCATTAGAAAAATTAATGAGAATATAGCTTTTATATTCAGTCCTTGCAAACTGCTCTACAATGTAGCTTTTTCCAACACGCCTTGCACCCGCGATTAAGATTGCACAAGAACCTTTATCATTATTTTTCCAATTTAATAAATTTTCATATATAGTTCGTCTAAGCATACAATACCTGTTTTAAGCTAATCACGAAAAAGCAAGTTCAAAATAGCATTTTTCTCACGAAAAAGCAAGTTTAAAGATACCAAATTCTCACGAAAAAGCAAATTCTAGCCTTACAACACAAATCCTTAACAGTATGCAAACCGTTTCGTATTATGAAATTTTTCGTGGAGTAATACGAAATGATTCGTTTAGTAATATGCCACGAACTGTGGAATGTATGGAAACGTTTCATAACATGTATGTCCACGAATCGTGGCGTAATATGAAACGTTTCGTGGAGTGTATAGAAACAAAAAGCATTACACACCGTTTGCCTCGCATTCCTGAATATGCTTTTCATAAAACTCTTTTCTTCTGGCATTTATGCATGGATAAAGAGTTGATATTCTGCACATTGATTCTTCCTGTGCACTAGCATACCAAGGAGAACCGCCAACGCTATAATTATTTGCAAAATCAAGGCAGCAGACCTTTCTGTCTTTATATTTTCCTGCAGCTTCAAAAGTACGTTCCTTTGATACAATGATTTTCATATCTTTATTTGGTACTAATGATTTCACCTCAACTTTTTCATCTTGATATACTACATATTCCTTACTAATTGAAGTCTCTATTGAGTTCCTTAGAAAATTTAATTTTTCGCATAACTCAATCGTGTTATGCATGACAGATTTATTGATTTGCCTGTAATCCATTATTGCATTCTATTTTCCATTTTTGCGACCTAGACAAGTCCATTATCTATAGAATTTCAAGTATTACTTTTACCAATCCAGTTTCTTTTCTACTCCGCCAATGATTTGTTGACTGAATATTTCCTTTTAAATTAGATGATTCCGTAAAATTATGGGCATCCCAAACTTCAGTTCTTGTCTTTCCGTCTTTATAAACCCAAGTTCGTCTAGCACACTTCTTCAGAAGAAGCAATCGCCTAAACTGACCTTCACTAGCAGGCCTGAATTCAATTACTGTATTCCCTGTATAGTTTTGAGGTGTAGGAGATACAGAATTTTGCAGAGTTTCTTTTGAAGCATCTGACAGCTCAGATATATCGCTCACAGGCAAGAAAGATAGAGTATCATCATCAAATTTCAGTAGATTAAATATATCCAGAAGCTTTGCACTTCTCAAGAAAAGCTCCGATGTATCGGCATCTGCGGAAGACGAGATTAGCGTTGGTATCAAGACTTTTTTCTTGAACTCATCATTTGCAATATATTCAAATTTTACCTTTTCATCATCTGAGAAATCACTGTTCAATACAAAAAAATAATCACGTATGGTATCATCCGTTGCCTTATTCACTTTAGGAGACGCAAAGATTATCTCATAGCTGTATTCTGGAAAATAGGAAAGACCAATTAAGTATGCTCTAAGAAGTTTTTTACAAACCCTGTCTTTTGTTTCGAGTCTGCCACCATATTGCAGACCGTTCTCGTGAAATGCAACCTCAACAAAATAAACTTTACCTTTGTCAATTCCAACGACATCGATCTCTGCCTGTTTCAGAACCTGCTCTAAGGAACTTTTCTTGAACACATCGGAGAAGTCTTTATGGGTTTGAATCTTATTAAAGACATATTCAACCTTTTCATAGCTATCATTTTCAATTGTCCATGAGGATGATGTCTTCCAGTTTGTCTGCGTTATCAAACTGCCTTTCTCATATTTCAGATATGACTGCATAAGAGATTCACCCATTTCTATCTTCATCTGCACCTCCAAAAGTATTATACAGTACTAGCAACGATATCTACAGAACTTTTTTTCCGACTAATTATCTTAAACTACCTGCCTAATAATGTTTTTATGTAGTTTACATATTCCACACGTTCATCATAGTTCATATTAGTCTTTTGAAAAATCGCTTCCTTTAATTTTACAGATGCTTCAAGTCGTTCAAGTTCTTCTTCGGACGTAAAATTTTGCCTTTCACATAAATCTTCAAGAATAAAATATTCTTTACCATCTACTGTTTCCTTTCCGACAAGATTTCCTTCGAGTCCCCACATTTCAATCAATTCTTCAATTTTTTTAGAATCAACACCATTCTTTTCAAAATCTTCCTTAGTTACCTTTTTACCAATTTCAGGATTATTTCCAAATAACTTATAAAAAATAACCTCATCTGGATAGCCTAGATGATTAGAACAAAGATTTCTTACAAAAATTTTTAATTCCGGTGGCAAAATCTTATTTATGCAATCCATTGCCATTAAATGCAATTTCTCCCTTACAAATATATGTTTTTCATCAAAAAAATCCGTGCCCCATTCATTAAAGATGCCCATATAATCATCATACTTTCCATTCAATTCTTTTCTGTATTCTTTTAATATTTCTTCATTATTCATTTATGCAACTCCTAAATTTATTCAAGTACGTTAAGTATAGCAAGGCATTTTTGTTTTTCTGTATTTTCTGAACCAGAATAGTGTTCCTTGCATCCCAAAATCAAAGTATTACTATCACCAGTTTTTTTATCCTCGTAATATTGGTATATCAGACGATTTTTATCATCAATGCGTCTTGAATAATTACCTTTATAAGAGCCTTTTAAAACTTCCGGCTTTCCCTTTCCTTTTAAAGGACCATCTCTTTGAATAGATTGAATCAAATCATTTATCTTTTCATATTTTGACTTGTCATCTTTAAGCCATCTTCTATAATCATGGAATCCTTTTATATCAAATACAGTATATTTCACAATATAACCTCTCATTATTTATTTAAGGCATCTCGTGCAGACTTATCTTTGGAATTAAACAGAATATAATCTTGCATATTTACCTCGCTTATATAAAATTTAATCTTTCTTTAGTCTACTTTTTATTGAAAGCAGTTTTTTCTTTGCAAAATGATTCCCTTGTTCTGCAGCTTTCTCAAACCATTTACAAGCTTTTTCATAATCCTGTTCAACACCATCACCTCCAAGATACATATCCCCCAACTTGATTTGTGCATGGGCATTATCATTTTCAGCAGCTTTTTCGTAATATTCCTTAGCCTTCTCAAAATTATGTTCCTTGTAATAATCCTCGCCCATCTGATAATACATATCAAAAAGTTTCTTATGAGCTATAGCACTATTCAGTCCAGACGCCTTTTCATACCACTCAGCAGCCTTGCTAAAATTCTTTTCTACACCAATTCCAGAACAATACAGGTCTCCGAGCTTTATTTGTGCATCAAAATTATTTAATTCACTGCTTTTTTTATAATACTCAAAAGCTTTTACATAATCCTTACTCGAATAATAGTTATTTCCCATTAGATAATACAGACGAAGCAGTTTTTTTCGTGCTGTTTCACAATCCTGAGATGCGGTCTTTTCATAGCACTCAGCAGCCTTGTTTAAATCCTTTTCTACGCCAATTCCATCCAGATACATATCTCCAAGCTTTATTTGAGCCCAAATATCATTGTTTTCAGAACAGTATTTCAACAATTCTTTTGCCATTCTTTTTGTTTCAGAAGCGTTTAAACATATAGTATTAGAATTCAATTTACTATCATCCATCTTTAGAATTTCTGTTAACCAAAATTTATGATAATTTTTTGTACGCCCATACACACTAGCTCTTGAAGAACTCGTTTTAACAAGATTCCAGTTTTTATGTGCTTTATTTATATGATTATAATAGCAATAAGAAACAAACCATGTCGCACCCATAACAGTTAAATATTCTCCACCTTCAAAAGAAAAAGCATGACTCATAACATTCCTCCAAAATTCTTTTATTTTAATCTGATAGTTTTGTATTGGAATCTTTTTTCTGCTTACCTTTCTGACCTTCCATTAATTTACCAAGGACAGATTTGACATCAATACCAAGAGACTCACCAAGACTTTCTGAAATCTGCGTTACATTTGTCATTATATCTTTGGTAAGTTTGGAAGAATCTCCCCCATACATGTAAATCTTCTCGACATTCTGATAAGCCATACCAGAAGCCTCCGCTATTTTAGGGACTTGCTCAAAATAAACTTTCAAGGCATCAAGCTGCATCTGCTGTTTTGCAGCATCTCCATATTCCTTTAATGCCTCGGCTTTTTCCCTCATACCGTCAGCTTCTGCAACAAGTTTTGCCTTTACAGAAGCAGCCTCAGCTTCTCACTGTGCTTTTACAGCTTCAGCAAGAGCCTTTTTACCAGCAGCTTCATTTTCCATCGCAATTTTTTCGGCTTCAGCTTTTTTCTGACGTGTAAATGCTTCAGCTTCAGCCTGCCGCTGAATTTCAAAAGCTTCTGCCTCTGCTTTTTTCTGACGTGAATAAAGTTCAGCATCAGCTTTCTGTTGTGCAGCAAATTTTTCAGCCTCAGCAGTTTTCTTTACTTCTGCATCAAGAGCTTTTTCTTTTATAGATACTGCCTTGTCTTGAATCTCTATCTGTTTTTCCTGCCTTGCAATGTTAGCTTCGGCAGCTTTAATTTCAAGAACCTTACGCTGATTTTCAGTTTCAATACCTTTTGCCGCTTCTGCCTTTGCCGCTTCTGTATCAGCCTGAATCTGCAAAGAAGCTTTTTTTATTGCAAGGTCAGTCTGCTTCTGAGCTATTTCAAGTTCAGCTGCGACACGAGCATCATTAGCAGATTTATCAGCCTGTGCCTGTGCAATTTTAACTTCAGCTTCAGCAGAAGCTTTTGCTTTAGAAGCATCCTTTGATATTGCAACAGTATTCTCAATACCAAGATTATTGATCACACCATTATCATCTTTAAAATTCTGTATGTTGAATGTTGTTAGTTCCAGACCAAGGTCAAAGAGATTAGGCTTTACATTTTCTACAACCTTTTCAGCCAGAATCTTTTTGTCACCCTGAATTAAATCCTTTAGCTTTATTTGAGAGATTATTTCTCGAATGTTTCCTTCAAGAACAGGGGTTACAATAGTTGCAATTTCACCTGTTGTATATCCAAGAAATTTTGCAGCCGCTTTTTTCATGATTTCAGGTTCTTGAGACACTGCAATGTTCGCAACAGCATCAACCTTGATGTTTATAGCATCCTGCGTTGGAATAGAATCTCTTGAAACAAAATCAACTTGAATGTTTTCAAGTGTCATATAATCAATCTGCTGAAGGAAAGGTACGACAAAAATTGCCTTACCTGTTACTGTTTTAGACCCAAAAGGTCCTACCCTAATACCAATTTTATTCTTTGGAACTTTTTTATACGAAATAAAGAAAAAAACTATCAATACGACTGAAATGATTGATAATCCTATCATAAAATTTCCTGACATATTTATCTCCATAAAATCTTTAGTTCTTATCGTAGCTATTTCAACAGCGTCGTAGCTTTTCTTCTATCGACTTCGCTCATCCACCTATCGGTTTCTCCATATATATTGTACGCTGGATTGTATTTACTGCTCGACCAGTTATCTTCCATCAAATACATCTGAGGTTTACTGGCCCATGGTTCTACATGTATTTTTTGGGAACCATAATTAATCACAATAAAAAGATGATGCATGATTTTTTTGCCGAATATGGTGTAATTATAGTTCCTTACAATCTGACACTTAGACGCTTCATTAGGATACATATAATCCCAGCGTAATTTAAAAAGCAGAGTCATATCTATGCAATTCGGATTGTTTCCGTCCATATTGTTTATATTGCATTCGTGTGCCCGTACCCATGACATCGTTGAGACAATCTTACGGTCCAAATCATGCGGTATAGAACTGTAACTGACCCCAGAATAATCCCCTTGACTCGGGAATGATATGCATGAAGTAAGGGAAAACAGGCACAGCATGGACAGCCACAATATGAAATGCAGAACAATCAATGCATATTTCTTGCAATCATTCTTTAATCTCATCACTCGGTACTTCTCCATGCAGGTTTAGATTATATTCTTTAGAAGCGACCTATATTCTCAATTGTCACATAGTAAATGTAATCTTTATTGATACCGTCCCAACCTTTTGCAAAGTATTTATACTTAGCTATTGGTCCAATATTAAACAGGACCCTGTAATGATCACCGTTTTCAGGATCTTTATAAATACGCTCAATAAAGTCTTTTTCATGAATTGAGCGAAACTTTTCAGATACAAATTCCTTTGAATCTGACCAGTTCAAGGCAACAAATTCCTTGTACCTATACTCAAGCTTTGCCCCCTCTGCAAATACATGTGCAGCCAAAACAAATGTCAAAACCGCAATCAAAATCTTTCTCATAACCAATACCTCCAAACGTATTATTCTATGCAATTAGCATAGCCCACTTTCTTGTTAATTTGGTCGCCTTACAGGCGACTTTTTCAATTTTTTGAACTATGAAGGACACTTTTTTTACAATTACTGCTTATACAGTTTATGTTATATTATCATAGCTGCCTATAGAATTCAAGTAAATTTTAACTCTGTAGGCATTATGGATTACTTAGAGATAGGTCAGAGAATAAAGAAATACAGAAAATTACGGAAACTCTCACAAGAGCAGCTTGCAGAAAAGGTGAACATATCGCCTACGCACATGAGTCACATAGAAACAGGTGCAACAAAGCTAAGCCTTCAAGTCCTTGTAGATTTGGCACTGACACTCAACACAACAACAGATAGCCTTCTGTTTTCACAAAGCTCCCCTTCACGGCAGAAACTGGCAGATGCCGTCATGAACTCGGACGAAAGGCAAGCAGCTTTTCTGGACAAAGTCATAACAGGCATGAAAGAGTTTTTGTGACTCTACGTAACCTCTATTCATCTGCAATTATAGACTTAAAGAATATCTTGCCAGTGCTTTCATAAATTCGATTATTCCAGTCAAAAATATCATAGTTTTCAGATGAAAGCAGCCGCTTTATCAGCAGGTCAGTATTATCGGACTTTGAGAGTACATACCCTGCACTCCTAAGAAAATCCTCAGCTTCATTCTTAGAAAGCTTCATTCCAACGGCAAGGGAAATGACAGTCTCCTTTTTGGGTCTATAATCAGATTTCCTTTTACTAATGATTTTAGAAAAAGTCTGCTTTGTAAGTCCTGCATCCCTATAGATGTCAACGTTCTGCATGTCTGGAAAACGCTCAAAATACTTCTGCCTGTACCATGAAAAGCTTTCAATAAAAGACTTTTGCTCCACAGGTATCTGATCATAATGTTCCCCATCTCGCTTTTCAATAATGACATTTGCCCTGTCCATAACCATCTCTGAAAAAGTCCTTGAATCAAATGTTTTACAGTAATCATCAAAAGTCTTTCCTTCTTTATCAGCCGCAGCCTTGTCAGCTCCGTTTCTTATGAGCAGCATGACAATAGAGGAATTTCCCTTGCTTGCAGCATACATTAAGGCAGTAACTCCGTCACTATCAGATTTATTTACGTCAGCACCGCATATAACAAGCTGTGTGGCAGCATTTTCAGCACCAGAATAGCATGCAATCATGAGAGGCGTCATGTTAAAATACAGGGAATCATTTATGTCACAGCCAAAATTCATACATTCCTGAATTATATTCTGACAATCTTTGAGGCATGCACAAATCAATGCCGCAAAGGTGTTCCTTTTTTGATTTTCCCTACTGTGTTTCAGCAAAACAGACACAGTTTTACGACAGTTTTTCAGACTAGCACGGATTACAGCCTTTTCAATTTCGTTGGATGAGTACAAATTTAATTTAAGGAACATTTTAATGACAGAAACAGAATCTTTTTCTGCAGCAGCAATCAAAGCCGTATCCCCCTGAGAATCTGCCTTGCAAGGATCAGCCCCTGCTGACAAAAGCTTTTGAGCAATGTTGACTCGATCATGAGTTGCAGCCGCAAACAAGGGTGTTCGCACCTTGCCATCAGAAAGATTCACATCTGCCCCAGAATCAATAAGGACAAATGCGATGTCGAGGTTTCCGTTTATGATACTTCGAACTAACGGTGTCTCGCCAAAACAGTTTACGGCATTTTTGTCCGCACCATGCTCAATCAAAAGCTTTACAACATCTACAGAACCGCTTGCAGAGGCTCTGTAAAGGGCTGTTGAATCAGTAATGTCCTTTGCCTCGATGTCAATGCCCCTGCAGGAAAGGAGGAGAGTTGCAGCATCTTTGGAACCGTTAAAAGCCGAATATATCAGAGGTGTCTGACCATTTTTGTCAAAGGCATTTACATCTGCTCCGTGTTCCAGAAGAAATTGTACGGAACTACAGGAATTGGAAAAGGCAGCAAGCATCAGAGGAGACCTACACTGTTCATCTAAAACATCAACCGAAACGCCCGATGCCATTAAATTCTTTGCTAAATCGAAATTGCTTGACATGAGTGCCGACAAGAATTTTATGAATATGGATTTTTCCGAAACAAGCCCACCATCAGCCTTTTTTGACGTGTCAGAATTTAATGGCATAATGTTCCTCCTGCATTTTCTGGAATATAATAGCACTCAAACACGTTCTGCAGGTCAACCTTCAGGCGACTTTTACATTTTTTTACAAGAATTCCATTCTAACACTACTTCCACCCGAACGCTCTTTTGTTACTACAATCTTGTTTTCGATGCGTTCTGCAAGAGACTCAACATGAGAGATAATGCCGACCAGTTTGTTTCCTTCCGTCAAAGAAAGAAGTGCATTTACAGTCTTTGTCAAAGGCTCATCGCTCAAAGTGCCAAAGCCCTCGTCTACAAACATGCAGTCCAGCTGAATGCCACCCGCAGAAGACTGAATTTCATCAGAAAGTCCCAGAGCAAGAGAAAGCGATGCCTCAAATGACTCTCCACCAGAAAGAGATTTCACCGAACGCCTGCTGCCGTCATAATGGTCTATTACATCAAGTTCAAGACCAGTCTTGCTACGGTTGTCAGAAGAATCGCTTTTTCGCACAAACTCAAACTGACCACCGGACATTATCATAAAGCGTTGGTTTGCACGGCGTAGAATGCGGTCAAAATAAGACATCTGAATGTATGTTTCAAGGTCTATTTTAACCTTTGCCTTTATTTTGCCATTTGCAGTATCTGAAAGTTCGCTAAGCCAGCCATATCTTTTTTCTGTCAAAAGCTGCTTGTCAAAGGCCTTCTTTATATTCTCATAAGAATTTCTATTCGTCTCGCAACATAAACGAATGTTGTCATACTTTTGCTGCAATTCTATCTTTTTACTTTCAAGGCTCTCCTTACGAACTTCAAGAGAAGTGCTTTGGACAAAAATATTTCCGTCAAGATTCTTTTTAAGACCTTCTATGTGAGATGCAACGGCTTCTGCCTGCCCGTTAAGCCTTACAGTTTCAGCAGTAGCTGTTTCATATTCTGACTGTGCTTTATCAAAACTTGCCTTTATAGCATCCGACTTGTTTTTCAAGCTGGCAATATAAGATTCAGCATCTTTTCTTGACCTTTTAAGTTTTGAAGAAAGCCTTTCAATCTGTTTTTTCTGCTCATGCAAATAAGTCAAGTCTTTTTCCCTGTTTGTATTAAGCTCACCTCGTGTTGCTTCCAAAAGCTTTAATGACTCTTCCTGTTTCGGAATAGCAGTTTCCAGCTCAGACTTTCTTTTTATCCTGACATCTTCTCTGGCAATAGCCTTATCAAGTTCGGCATATTTTTTTCGTAAGGCACCAAGTTCCAGAGTTACAGAGCTTTCAGAATTTTGCATGTTAAGATTGACAAGACGTTCTTCAACAGACTTTGTAACGGTCTGCAATTCACCTCGTTTGTGGGCCACAACATCTTTCTGTTCCATGGCTTTTCTTTGCAGGACATCTACATTTTTTCTTGCGGCATTGAGTTCTGCTTCTGTCGGTGCCGACTGCGACTTTACTGCAGGCTTTGGATGAACAAGAGAACCGCATACAGGGCAAGGAGAATCTTCCCGAAGATTTTCCGCAAGGATTCCAGCCTGCTCGTTCAAAAATGACTGCAAAAGCATTGTGTACTCTTCATTTTTTACAGCAAACTCGTTTTCTGCTTTTATAAGGGCAGATTCTTCCTGTCGTAAACTCTTTTCCAGTTCACGGCACAAGACCATATCCTTATTAACAGCAGAAACTTCCTTTCCACGCTTTTCTACATTGTCCCGCTCTGACAAAAATCTCTGACGGCTTTCCCCTGCACTGCCAAGTTCCAAAAGTTCTTTCTTCTGACTTGCAATGTCCTCCAGCATTCTTGCCATTGACATGTCAACTTCTTCTAGCTGCCTCTTTGTTTCTTCAATTCTGATTTCCGCTGAATTCACAGATTTTTGCAATTCATCAAGTTCATCATATTCTGCCATATCTTTCTGCAGGAGTGCAATTTCAGAGTCAACGGCAGACCTTTCCTGTTCACGATTCTTTTCAGACGCCAAGAGTTTTTCTGCTTCTGACAAAGCTTGCTTTTTTTGTGCAAGGGCATTCTTTATGCTTTCCAAAGACTTTTCTGCCGCATCCAACTGCGACACATTTTCAAGAGTTACGTTTAGGGCATCAAGTTCCTTCTGATTTTCAGAAAGACTTTTTTGTACTTGCTTCAGTTCAGATTCCTGTAATCGGATAAGATTAAGAACGTCATCAAGAAAAGACTCTGACAGAGGCAGTCTTCCGTCTTTTATATTCTGAATGTTTTCAGCTACTTCTTTCGGACACTCTTCATCACAAAGAATGCCGTCTATATATTGCGTTATGCTGTTTCTGTACACGTCATATTCTTTTTTTAGCTCATTTGCATCCTGGCTGATAATTTCCTGCAAGACACTATAATAGTTTGTCTTGAACAGCTTTCTAAATATCTTCTGGCGACTTTCAGTATCAGCAGTAAGAAGTTTCATAAAGTCACCCTGAGCTATCATTACTATCTGCACAAACTGGTTGCGGTCTATTCCAAGCAATGAAATAATTTCGTCAGCAACCTTCTTTTTTCCTGTAACGAGTTTTCCGTCTGCAAGTGTCAGTACGGCATCGGCCTTTTGCTCCGTAAATCCGTCACCATGCTTTGACCTGCGCTTGTAAGGCGGATTTCTTCTGACTGTATAGGTCTTTCCCCTAAGCTCAAATTTCAGCGTTACATAAGTCTCAGTGCCGTCACTGGCAAAAGTCGAACGCAACATGGACTCGTCCCTGTTGTCGCCGCTTGCCTGCCCATACAGTGCATAAGTTATTGCGTCAAATACAGTTGTCTTGCCGGCTCCTGTATCACCTGTAATAAGATACAGTCCACCAGAAGCAAATTTAGTAAAGTCTATAACGGTCTTGTGGCAGTATGTGCCAAATCCGCACATTTCAAGTTCAAGAGGCTTCATCAGCATTCTCCCCAAACTTTCTCAATTTTTAGCTTTGCATAGTTCTGCTGTTCTTCAGACATATCTTTTCCGTTGCAGCTCTTAAAAAATTCCATGAACAATTCCAATGGACTAGAGTTTTTGTCATCGGAAGAAGTCTCTGTAATGTCAAAACCGCTTTTAGTACGAGTATTGTCATAGTCAAGTTTCATGAGGTTTGGATAAATTACCCTAAGCTTGCTAACAGCGTCAAGAACGTCTTCTTCATCCGTAAGCGTAATGTGAAGATAATCTTCCCTATTCTGCCCCTCGTAGTTTTTTCTAAAAGTAAGCTCTTCGTAACTACCCTTTATTTCCCTCATGTCATGCAGGGGCTTAAGAAAAACAGTTTTTGTATGCACAACACCCTTATTTTCCAAGTCAACTACCAAAACAGACTTTAAATCTTTTGCCTCTGAAAAGGAATATTTTAATGGAGTTCCACAGTACCTTATGTTGTCACCGCCAGCTTTTTGACCGCCATGAATGTGCCCCAAGGCAACATAGTCAAAAGGTGCAAATACAGATGAATCCACATTGTCCAGACCGCCAATTACCAGCTCTTCTGAGCCAGACTGTGATGCACCAGTAACAAACTGATGAGCCACAAGGACGTTTCTAACATTAGTGTCTATGTTCATTGCATCTACTGCAATTTTCACAGCATCCGTATACGAATGAATTTCTGCATCTGGAAACACGGAATGAACCACAGCAGGCTTTACAAATGGCAACATGTATACAGCAACACTACCGTAATCATCAGAAAGCAGGAAAGGCTCAACAGTTCCCATATATACAGGTGAAATATGGATGCCGCTCAGACGCATAAGACGAGAACCAAATGCAAGCCTTTCTGGAGAATCATGATTTCCGCTAATTAAAAATACCTGCACATTCTTTTCGGCAAGACGAGTAAGAAAATCATCCAGCAGCTCTACAGCTGCTACTGGTGGCTGGGCTGTATCATATACATCTCCTGCAATAAGCACGGCATCGGGATGTTCGGAATCTACAACAGAAAGGATTTGCTTAAGAATAAAGGCCTGATCTTCTAGCATGGAAAACTGATTCACCCTTTTTCCTAGGTGCAGATCAGAAATATGTAGGAATTTCATATATTGTACCTGTTAAAAATATAAAAAAACAAAAAACCTGCCGGACAGGCATTCCGCATTCCGGCAGGTCTATTACATATATACAGGAGGAATCAAAAACTAAAACTAGCGTTTCAGACTCAAAACAGTCTCAAGCATTGAATCGCCTGTCTGAATTGTCTTAGAGTTGGCCTCAAAGCCTCTCTGTGTAACAATCATGTCTGTAAGCTGCTCTGTAAGGTCTACGTTACTCATTTCAAGAGTACCAGAAATGAGTTTACCTTTTCCTGCAGAGCCACTTTCACCAATATTTGCCTCACCACTGTTTATAGATTTTGCAAACATGGTGTCTCCCTGCTTTTCAAGGCCACCCTGGTTTGTAAAGCTTGCCATTGCAATCTTACCAATTGTTCTTGTAGAACCGTTTGAATATACACCTGTAATAGTACCGCTCTGATCAATCTTAAAGTTGTCAAGATAACCAAGCTTGTATCCATCCTGATAATTAGCCTTTGTACTGCTTGCAGATGCACTCTGTGTTATGGTGTTCTCCATAGAACCGATTGTACCAAGGTTCAAGTTGAATGTCTGGCGGTAAGGGTTTCCGGCAGCATCAGGATTGCTGTCTGCAACATTGAAAGATGCCTGAAGGATAATTTCACCTTCTGGATTTGAAACATTTCCCGCACTGTCAGTAATTGACTGAAGTGTACCCATGTTATCAAAATTCAATGTATATGTATTTGTTACACCGTCTGTAGTACCAAAGCCTACACGAGTCTCTGTTCCTTCAGCAGCGGCTGGGTCTACGTTTACTGTAACCGTCCACTGATTAGGATTTCCTACAACCTTCTGAAAGTTCATCTGCAGCTGATGTGCATTACCGTAAGAGTCATAAATGTCAAACTCAGTCTGCCATGTACCCCGCATTACCTGAAGTTCATCGTTCGGGTCTGTAATTTCTGGAGTATTCTTGTTCAAGTTACAGAAGTAGTGAACATTCTGTGTAGCCTGAGGAGGATCTTTCTGTCCTACAGGAATAACAAGGTCTGTTGGAGTTGCAGATGTACGTACAACCTGCTCTCCATTTACATTCTCTGCCATCCATCCCTGTACGCGAAGTCCATTTGCAGGGTTCACAAGAGTTCCGTTGCAGTCAACGCCAAATACACCTGCACGTGTGTAGAATGTCTGCTCACCGTTCTTCATTACGAAGAAACCGTTTCCCTGAATTGCAATATCTGTTGAAACACCTGTAGTCTGCAAATTACCCTGTGTAAAGATCGTATCAATTGCAGCTACGCTCATTCCAAGACCAACTTCCTTAGGGTTTACACCACCAACCTCTTCTGTCGGGCGGGAAGCACCGCTCAACTGCTGGCTGATCATATCCTGAAAATCTACACGTCCGCGTTTAAAACCTGTTGTATTGACGTTGGAAATGTTATTTCCTATAACGTCCATTCTTGTCTGGTGATTCTGCAAGCCGCTTACACCTGCATAAAGTGATCTCATCATATATCTACCCTCGTTTTATATTAATTGCCGTAAACGGCTCTGATTTGTTTCATGTCGTAATACATATTACCGACTTTCACCTGTGGATTATCACCATAAGTAATGGCATCAACCCTGCCAGTAAGATTTGTATCGCCTAAGTCAATATCGACAGTTTTACCGATGGTGTTTACAGCCTGTGAAGAAGAAAGCATGGAATTCATCTTTTCAAAGTTTGAATTCATATTTGTCATCTGTTCCAGAGAACTGAATTCTGCCATCTGTGCAATAAAGGCAGTGTTATCCATAGGTGAAGTAGGATCCTGATTGGACAACTGGGTAATGAGAAGTTTCAGAAAATCATCTTTTCCCAATGATTGCTGTGCAGTACGTCCGTTCACTGCAATAGATTTGTTAAACGTGTCCACTTCCATTTTCAATTTAGCCTGGTCTTGGGCACTCATTGTGGTATTCAATGCTACTGCGCTTTCAGTATCCATCCTATACTCCTTTATTCGTTATGCAACAACGTCTATATGACTGCTATTACCATAAATATTTACAGAACCACTTGCTGAAGCCTTTTCAGGAACATCTGCATAATTGCTGAACGTCTTGTTTGCAAAGAACTGTTCAGATGACTGCTGACGTTCCTGTCCGAAAGAACCGTTTGAATGCGAATTATCGTTAAAACTCAAATTCAGTTCTGCATTTTCAAAACCACTCTGCTGAAAAGAATGGCGCAATGTATCCATATTCTGCTTAAAGGCTTCAAAAGCTTCTTTTGTGGCGACAACAATTTGTCCTTCTATTCCTTTATCGGAAAGATGCAGACTAATCTTTACATTTCCCAAAGCCTCAGGCTTAAGATTCATGTTGATTGTGCCATTATTATTGTCTTTAAGAATAATATTACCGGCTTTTACAAATTCAGGAGCGCTCTGCTGGATCTGATTAGAAAGCATTTGCTGGAATGTAGAATCAACAGCGGATGCAGTCTGATCACTGGAAGATAAAATATTCTGTTCTGCAATATCAACAGGAACCATTGATATGTCAAGAATATTTCCATTTTGACGTACAGATTCAGCCACCAGAGAATTTGAGGTTTCCAACTTAAGGGACGCAGTTTTAGCTGACTTACCCCTTTCATCTACAACAGAAATGACAGTATTACCCGCCTTATCTGTAAAAAGGGACGTAGTAGCAGTAACGGAAGATTTCTTTAGTTTTTCCGGCTGTTTTAAATCTTCAGGGATATTTTTTTGAGCAAAGTCTTTTTCAGAAACAGCTTTACTGTCTGCATATAAGAGAGAGACAGCTTCCTGTTCCTGTTCGACAGGTTCTTCTGCATAAACAACATCTGAAGTTACGGAATCATCAGCATAGGCTAAAGCGGCTTCTAATGCAATCGCTTTTTCGTTTGCAGGCAAATCATTCTGCTCAGACAAAAGTTCTGGCTTAAACTGCATTTCTGACTGATTGCCGTCAGCAGAAACTGCAACTGACTGTAACTGAAAGTCCGAAGTAAGTCCAACCGCATCAGTAAGAACCGAAACTTCAGCATTCATTTCTACAGCATCATCAGCCGCCTGAACAACTTTCTGACCAAACACCAGAAGTGCTTCAAGACCTGATTCTACAGAAGAAGGACTGTCAATGTAATCTTCTTCCAATGAAATTCTTTCTTTTTTCGGAGTTAAATAAGAATTATCACGGTCTTTTGCAACAACAGGTGCTTTTTCTGCCTGCTCTGCCCTATCTATATTGCTCTGTTCCGAAGCAACAGCTTCATCTTTTACAGAACGCTCTTTATTTACAACTTCAGACTTTTTTGAAGCCGTTTCCAGCATTGATTTAAATGAAGATGTACTTTCATTCTTTTTTAAAGAATCATCAATACCGCCAGATGTTTTTACAACATTCTGCTGGTTCAAAAACTGTACATTCAATGCCTGCATCGGCAACCTCCGCTAGAACATCGAATGATTTCGTTAATCTAACTTCTTTAATCCAACGAAGTCGGCTTATTAGTCATCTTTCTCTGAATTTCGGCAGCACGCTTAGCATCCATCAAAGAAAGCCAGTAAGCACTTGAAGAAGAAGTTCCTGCAGCTGCAGCATCTGCTTCTGCACGGCGTAGGACATCTATAATGTCCTGATCGTTCATCTGTGCAAGAATTGCTACCGCATTAGCCGGTGGCATGTTATTCAGATACTGAACGATCTGTTCGATGTTCGTATCTTTATCTTCGGCTTTTTTCAACTCATTGTTGAATGTTTTTTCTCTTTCTTCCTGTGCGATCTGCCTGTCTTCCAGCTCCTGAGCAATCTGAGCATTAGTATCTTCCTGAATTTTTATGTCTGCTTCACGCTTGTTCAATTCTTCCGTGCGAACATCAAGAGCTTCAAGTCTTTTTGCAAAGCGATCATTATCAAGGTCTTCTTCTACAAGACTTTTTGGAGTTGAGGGGGCTGTAGAAGTTTGAGGCTGAAGACCTATTAGTTTGTAGAAAGGAGCAAAAGTTCTCTTTGCCTGAATAAGACCAAGGAAATCGAACCATAACAATCCAAACAAAGAAAGGATTATTATGAGAATTATCAATAATATAGACTTACCTAATACTTTACCCTGAGCCACGAACGCACCCCTAACCATTATTTCATATAGAAGTTGACTGAAAAAATCCACCCTTTATCAATCAACTTCTATATTCGGTATATTTTATTAGAAAATGAAGTATCTTTTTACAAATTTAGCAATTAATGAGACCACCGATGGCAGAGCCATAGGTAATATCATTGTCCTGCTCGACAACTTCATAGTAAAGACCGCGTTCTTTTACGAGAACTTCTTCAAGATAGCCTTCTACACGGCTTCTTACCTTATATGTCTTGTAGAAAGAAGTTCCATCACACAAAAGGCAAACAGGTTCACTAGAAGACTTACCTGCCCCACTCTTAATGACCGAAGCAGCAAGAATGGCAGTTGCAAGACGTGCAGTACGCTCAACAAGGGCATCAAGCAAATCAAAAAGCTTTTCATAGTCTTCTGCTGTAGCACATTCAGCAGCCTTTGATCCAAGAACAGAAGCCTTGCTATATGGTGCATGAAGGAAAGAATCCATTTCAATCTGTGTAAGGTTTTCTAATTTTAAAAGAGAAGCTGTAAAATCTTTGCTGAACAAACCTTCTGAAGCAGCACAATGGATGACTTCAAAACTCAAAGGCCCCATATAAGCACCGGAACAATGCTTTTCCATGAGTGAAGTTCCCGGTTTTGCACTCTTTTTGTCATAGGCAATATCAAAATCAGAGCTTATAAGCTGATTAAATTTACCGCTCTCGCAGACAATAATCTGCTTTTTCAAATTCTTATAGGCAGGGTCTTCTGGCTGAATGTATGCGCTGTTCATTCCTGTGCCAAGTATAAATCCGACATAAGAAGAATATTTTCTACCAGAAGAAGAATCTGCAGCACCTGCAAGAAGAGCTGCAACTGTATCATTCAGAAGAGAAATATGAACTTTATTTTTCCAACCGTGTTCAGCAAGAGCCTTTGAAAGCTCTTTTCCAATGTGGCATCCTACAACCTCAGGAGCTTTTATTTCTTTAGAAAAACCAATAAGAACGCCATCGCCGTCTTCAGTAATTGTCATTGGATATGAAAAGCAAAATCCAATATTAGAAGATTTATCCTTAAGATGCTCAAGATTTTCTGCAAACTGATTAAAGAAATCCTTACGGGAAAGCTCTTTTTCAATGCCAGGCATTTTTGTCTTTTCCATAAAGTCTATGGAAGGCTTGCCTGTCTCATCAAAAGAAACGAGACAGGAACGGAAATTTGTTCCGCCAGCATCTATAACAATAACACTCTTATTTGTCACAGCCTTTTCAGGAGGATTACTGAATGTCTTAATCATGTCTTCGTCTGCCTTTCTTCCAGCAAGACCTTCATGCATGTCATTCAAAAGTGCATCAATAACTGAATTAATATCCTGATGAACAGGAAAATTATGCCTACCTAAAAATGCTGCTACTGCTTTATTCATTTGTGAAATCTCCTTAGAAATATTCACAATTATAGCATAAATATAATAAAATGCAACGTATATAGAATGTTTTCTTAAGAATGTTTTTAAAAGCGCTTTGTAATGCAGGAAGTATGATTCAATCTCCAGTCATTCAGCTTTTCAGGAAGACAAAAAAGATATAGACCGAATGTAACGACTATGAGCAAAAGCCATTTTACCCAGCTTTTAAAAAGCTGTGCTGCATTTCCGTCAAAGTTTATTTTACTGCCGTTTATAAAAGTGTGCTCAGATTCCCAAGCATAAATTTTTGTATAAACCCATGGGAAGCAAAGGCCTAATGTAATTGTTGTAACAATTGCACCCAAAACACTCCATCCGAGCAACTGAAACAGTCCGCCGTCAAAATACATTTCGTAATGATTGTCCATTATATCTCCTCCCTTATTTGTAATGCTTATTTTTATTATCTGCTTATTTTATAAAAAATTAAATGAAATCATATTAAAAAAAGCCCTGCATCGTTACAGGGCTTTCGAAAAAACTAATTGGGAAAAATCATGTCTCGAATGTATCTATTTCAGAACCAATGCGTTCAATGGACTGAGAGATTGAATCTGCAATATTCAGAAGGTTCTGGTCTGAAACCTCAATATTCTTTATGTTGCCTTCCATTTGACCTATGTGCTCCTGTACAGAATCAGACGACTTCTTTAAGCTTGTAACATCTGAAATAATGTCTCGTCGTGCAGAATCAACATCATTAGAAGCATTCTTAACCTGTGACGCAGCTGTGTTCATGAGGTTCAAAGCTTCTCCAATCTGTTTTGAACCGGCAGTCTGCTCGTCCATGGCAAACCTGATTTCCTGAACAAGTTCACCTGTTGCCGTAATCTTATCCATAACAGCCATAAACGACTTGTCTGCAAGGTTAGAAGACGTAACAACACTGGAAATTGCACCAAGAATACCCTTAAGCTGCAAACCAATCTTCTTTGACTGAGCTGAAGAAGTTTCTGACAACTTTCTTATTTCATCTGCAACAACAGCAAATCCTTGACCAGCCTCTCCTGCATGAGCAGCTTCAATTGCAGCATTCATTGCAAGCAAATTCGTCTGATTTGCGATTGAAGAAATTACAATATTTGCTTCATTAAGCATTTTTGACTGCTCTTCAATCTGCTGAATCTGTACATTAACTTTTCGCTGTTGCTCAATACCGCTGTCAACGTCTCCCCTTAAATTAGAGAATTCACCGGCCATTTTCTGAATGGAATGAGTAACAGACTGAATGTTGCTAATCATTTCAGTAACAGCGGTAGAAGCCTGCTCTACAGTTTCTTCCTGCCTGTCAAGCAAATCGCGAAGTCCTTCAACAGAAACTGAAATGCGGTCTACAGCAGTAACTGTACTGTCAACCTTAGAGTGTTGGTTTCCTACTTCATTTTCAACATTTCTGATGCCTGACAGCATTTCATCAAGCAACTCTGCATTTTTCTGAACAAATCCCGTCAAACGTTCGCCATAGCTTTGCAAATCATTCTTAGAAACCTTCAAGTCCTTTATGATTTCCTGAAGCTTGGCGACAAATCCATTGAATCCGCTTACAAGCTGGCCAATTTCATCATTTGCAGAACTTTCTAGACGCAAAGTAAGGTTTGCGTTTCCTTTAGAAATTTCTGTCATTGAATTACTGACAGATTTCAAAGGTTTTATAGAAATCAAAATGACAAAGAAACCTACAGCAACGGCAATAACCAAAGAAACAACACTTATAATTACTATGCTTACAAGAAGCTCTGTTATTCCTCCATAAAAGTCAGAATACGGAGCCTCGCACACGACAACCCATGAACAGTCTTTTATAGGCTGATATGCAACAGATTTTTTTACACGCTCTATTTCATCGTAATAGACATCAGCTCCAGTCTTGCCTTTCAAGATATTGTCAATGACAGGCTTAAAACCTTTTGAAGCTCCATCTGAAATCTTAACGGCATTCTTAACCTTTTCAATGTCTTCGCTTGCAATGATTGCACCAGTTTTTGTATCTACTATGTATGGGTGAGATTTTTTTCCTACAACAATACCAGATACAGTGCGGCACAAAGCTTCGCTGTCCACAACACCAGCAATAACACCTATAAGCCTGTTTCGCGAATCGTAAATCGGCATGCCATAATACGTACTTACATGTCCATTTACCTTACTGTAACCAGGTTCTTGAATATAAGGCTTGCCTTTCAGGGCATTGGCAATGTAATCGCGTTCGTGCAAATCACTCCACTTACCTGTAGTAGCATAACCTATACCCTTTTCATTATATATTCCGATTCCCATATATCCGGCTTCACCCTTTATCGCCGAATTAACCAGTTCCCATTTGTCATGGAGGTCAACTTCAGGATCCTGTATCACGGACAACTTGGACAAAGATGTAAGCATTTTTAGCTCACGGTCATTTATGTTGAATATATCAGATGCCGTAGCATGGGCTAGATTATAGTTACTGGTAACAACAGCTGCCGTAAGCTCTGAACGAGCCTTTTTATAAGAAAACAGTGCAACAACAAAACAAGTCAAGATCATCATAAAAGTCTGAGCCGCATTTATTTTTGTTTTTATTCCTATCATGGTAATTGACCCCCTTTTCTTATATTCGGACTAATTTTTGTTATTTTTAGAAATAATGTTCCATTGAAATAAATTATACATAACATTTGAAGAAATGAAAATTTTTAATATTTTACAAAAGCCTTAATAATATCGAATTTAAAAAAAGCAAATTATAAGGCGAAAGAGAATAGAAAATGTCTCCGTTCTGTCTTTTGTGAGGTTCAATCTTGTCACGTATGGGTGCAAGTCGCAAAAGGATATCACCGTAAAATGGAGAAAGATTTGCAAAACGTCTTTCATATTCTACAGAACTCACTCCTGCAACAGTGCGAAATCCCATCATAAAAAATTCCTCTTCTTCTGTAGAAAGTGATAGTTTTTCAACTGTGCGGGGAATCTTGCAGGCACAAATTAGACTGTTTTCAGAAGCCCAAAAATGTATATATTTTTCTACATCGCTTGTATTAGTCCATCGAAATCCTGACTCATTCTCTCCAAATGCATAGACAGTCCCCGTTGCTCCGCTTCCAATTCCAATGTAATCCTTCTGCTGCCAGTATGACATGTTGTGGATGCTTTCTTTTCCATTCTTGCAGAAATTAGAGACTTCATACTGCTCAAAACCACATGACAAAAGTTTTTCTTTCCCAGAAAGCCACTGTTCGTCTGCAAGATCAGCATTCCACAAAAGTCCGTCATCAATTCTTTTTGCAAGTGGAGTTTCATCCTCGATGGTAAGTGTATACAATGAAACATGCTCAGGAGCATAGTCAAGCACCTTTGCAAGAGAAGACATGAATTCTTCTGATGATTGTCCCGGCAAACCTGCAATTACATCAAGGCTAAGACTATTTTTCCAGTTTTTTTTAATAAGGTACAATGCATTTTCAATATCTTTTACAGAACAATGCCTGTTTACTGCCTTTAATGCATTTTCATTTAAAGACTGAATTCCCAAAGAAAGCCTGGTTACTCCATAATTCTGTGCGACGGCAAGTTTTTCATCTGTAACAGTTTCTGGATTCATTTCTATCGTACATTCAAGGCAGCCGTTCATTTTTTTATTCAGAAAAGAAAGTAAATCCTTCATCTGCCCTGCCGACATCAAGCTTGGGGTTCCACCCCCTATGTATACGGTTCTAAAGGAATTTATTCCATATTCAGAACCGTACCATGAAATTTCGTTTTTAATGGCAGTTATGTAGGAATCTGGAACACATCCGCATTTTGGAATGCTAAAAAAATCACAGTAATCACATTTTGAAAGACAAAACGGAATATGGATGTAAAGACTTTTTGAATGCATTAGAACAGGTGAATCTTGTTAAATGGAAAATATTCCAACAAAGCTTTGCCTTTCAGTCGATCTGCTTTTACAGCCCCCCACAAACGGGAATCTGCACATTCAATGCGGTTGTCAGCAAGAACAAAATATTCATCATCGGCAAGGACTTGTTCTTCCATGGAACCAGAAATTCCAAGGTCTTCCCATTCCGCAGGAATAGAATAAATATTTGTGTTATAAGATTTTTCAGTCAACTCAAATTCTGTAAGAAAAAGCTTTTCTCCTTTTGGTTTTACATAAAGGACATAATCTTTCATATATATGCTATCCCCTGGCAAGGCAACAACCCTGCGAAGAAACGGCTTTCCGCTTATCTTATCCGAATAACCGAACGGATAGAATTTCTGTAATGTAATGAAACGTACAATTGAATTTGCCAATTTCTGAAATGCAGATAGTTCTTCCTGATTTTTCTGGACAATGTAAAATACATCGCCTCGTTTAGGATTGCGAAGAAGTGGAGTTACAAAAACAGAACTGCCTTTTGCAATGTCATTTTCCATAGTATCAGACTTTACATGAACAGGAAAAAGGATGCAGTTCAAAAACATGGTAATAAAAACAAATGTAAAGATAACGATGCTAAGCACAAAAGTAATCCGCCGACTTCTTATACGGCGCAATTCAAAAGAATAATCATATACATTTTGCTTCATAATTCTTTAATCCCCTCATTTTCTTGCAAAGATAATATCATATCAGCCATAATTTTAGCAAGAGACTTTCAAACTTGCATTTTAAACTCATGAGGAAAATTTTAACTAAAATATGGCGACTGCATTATAAACACCTTTACTTAAAATTGAGCAATGATAAAATACCTATTGACAAAAATTAAATTTCCTTGTATTTCTTTTTTTCAAGTATTCTAAAATGTTTTTACTACAGCTGGGAGTATTACTCCTGTCATCATTTTCCTCACTTTATCCGCAGGTATTCAAGAACGCAAAAGAAACCAATTTGGTAAAAAGAATTCCCATAGGCTTTTCATGGTGGGCACCGGCAGACGATGACTGGCGCAACTCTCTCACAGGACTTGCAGGTGCACGTCCAATGTATGCGTTTGAGTTCCATTCGTTTGGAAATTAAGGAAGGAAACAGGTAATGATCCGTGTCATTATAATCCTTACAATTAATATTTTCTTCATTTTTTTTACTTTTGGATGTAAATCTGCTCATAAGCCTGTATGGGTAGGAACCATATTTATCGAGAATAATTCATCAAAGATGTTATTTCTTGATAATAGTCCATTCGTAAGTGCGTAATTTCCTTGTCCTCCCAAAAAAATATATTACCTCTCCACACCTATAAACATATCATCGGAAGTCTTTCATAAAAATGGAACTTTTTCAATTCCCATAAATGTTGGAGAAAAGAAAGAATTTACTGTAATCTCTTATATGCCAATTGATTATGTTTGCAAAGAATTGCATATAGATATGGAGACAGGAGCTGTTACTGAGGATTATTTAGGTACTGTCTCTGAATTAGAATTTGTAATTTTTGCTACTACAGAAAAATACTCTTATGAAAATTATACTGAGTATATCAACATTATACAAAAATATGGAAATGAATACATTGGTAAACTTATGACAGAAACAGAAATCATGTTTTTTATAGAAGATTAATAAATTTAAATATTTACAAATATAAGTTTTCTGTGTCTAAATTTCTATATGTGTTTTGGAGGAAGTCTTTAATCATGAAAAATAAAATATTGTTTTTAGTTTATATTGTTATCGTGATTTTTTGTTTATGCTCATGCTCTGATAAAAAATATTTGGAAAAGGCTGCAAAGCTTGCAAATGAAAAAGAGTATCAGGCTGCGGTATCTGTATTGGAAAAGAAAATTCATGTAAAGGATAATCCGAAATATTTGATTTTGCATGGTCTGTGCTGTTCTGAATTGAAGTTTCCAAGATACAGGGATGCAGTAAAGGATTTTAAGGCATTGCTCAATACAGAATATGAGGATGGAAAACTTCTGTTTGAACTTGTAAACTGGTCTTTTCATATAAATGAATTTGAAGATACTGTTTTTTATGCACAAAAGGCTTATGAAATATGTGATGATGAATATTCCATGATTTTATGGCTTTTTATGGCAGACTCCTATTATAATCTTGGAAAGTACGATGAGTCCTTACGTATATATTCTAAAATGATTAATGATAAAGAAGTAACTTCTTTTGTACGCATAGATTACAATAAGGTTCTTTCTATACTAAATAATCATGATTATCTGTCTGAGTTTTGGAAATCTATAAATTGGGATGAACAAAGTCCGAATGAAAAAGAAAATCTAATTTTTTATTATGCTAAAGCCCTTCTTGAAATTGGAAAAGTAAAAGAAGCTCTTCAATATTTTGAAAGTGTAACGAAAGAAAGGGTGGATAAAAATTCAGTTGAGGCATACAAGATTTTTTGTCTGGCATTGCTGGATAAAACAAATGTAAAGAATAATGAATGCATGTACATAAAAGACATTGAAGGAATAATCAAAGGAAACGCTGTTGTTTTTCTTGATTTTCCTAACTTGGAATTAATAAAGCTGTCTGCACTATATTTTTATCTTATGCAGGATTTTAATCGTTTTGAAGCATATTGCAGACCGTGGGTTATATATTCAAAAGATATTCCACTTCTTGATACATCCTCTGACATTGATGAATTTGAGATGTATTTCAAAAATGACAGACTTTTTCAGCTTGTAAAAAATTGTAATGAAATATTGGTTGAAAGAAAATAAAGGTGAAATGTTTGTGCAAATGCAAAAAAAAATTGTAAGGCTTGTAATTATAATAGAAAAAACAAATTGAATAACGAAGTTTATTTATGAGTATTACATTTGAAAATTTTATGCATAATCTAAAAAACTCCCATTTGTACCACTATGCAGGAAATAATCCTGTACGGTATGTTGATCCTGATGGAAGAAAAGTTTTTGATCATCAATGGTGGAATAGAAACAAAGACGAATTAATAGGTATTCTTATTGATGGAGTTGAGGTATATGTTGGTTTTCAAGGTCTTGGTGCAACTGCAGGCGTTAGTCTTTGGATGATAAGACAGGGAATAGCAAATGCTTCTTGGAAAATAATAAAAGTTACAATAACTTCTATTGTTGATGAGTTTGATGGGGCTGACAAAGCTGATTTTGTAGATAATCTTTTTGCTAACTCTGCAATAGGAGCAACTTTATATTTTTTAGGTTGGTGTGCTAATAAACTTTCCCATTCGAATTATAAAAACGATGAGTTCAATCGGATGTGTGGATTAATAGGTGATTGCATAGATATGGCTATTGGAGTTGCACTATCAGGAGCAATGGAAGGTGACATTACGAAAAGTATTGCAGGATTATCCTCGGAAGAACAGAGTTTTTTACAAAAAGTATTTTTAGAAAATAAAAGTTTCTTTGTAACACGAATTGGTGAAGAATTGTATGGGTGGATATCAAATGGATTGTTAATTAATGATACAGCAAATGCAATGGAAGATTTTTATAACTAATAGGAAAAGTAATATGAAGAAAATCTTGTTTATTATTTGGTGTATTTTTGATTTACCAATCTTTTATTTATTATTTTTTTTATTAAAAGAATTAATTTCACATGTTTGTAAAGAAACCGTATTAGATTTTGTCTATTGCGTATTTGTTCTTACTGTAGTTATAAGCATACAAATAAAAGCTATCATAAAATTCTTTTTTTATAAATAGAATGGCAAACTCCAGTTTTCTGCGTCCAAATTACCATGTTTCATGCAATGACAAATGAATGTTTGTCGGGATATGAGCATGAATTTTCACCAGTTTTATTGAAAATTACTTAATTTGTCAGACTCAATTTTCATTGTAACTTTGGCTTATTGGCAAAGTGAGTTTGGCTTATTGCCAGACTGAGCTTGGCTTATTGCCAGACTGAGCTTGGCT
>CAMVHR010000020.1 GCA_947167345.1 uncultured Treponema sp. | reverse complement strand
TGCCTTCCATTATCCGGATTCTTTTAATAACTGTGTCAGTTTCGGATGCAGATCACTTACGTTGTGCTGCTTATGATGGCACTTTATTGCTTCTTGAAAGTACAAAAAAATGAAAAATCAAGTTTAAACTACATTTTGCTCCTGAATAATACAGTACTATACAGGTACAACAGTTCAATAGCACAAGGAGGTAAAGACTATTATGAGCGACACTGTAACAGTAATCTGATTACGCTGCTGGTGGGCATCTCCTGAAAGAAGGAGATGCCACTTTTTATGATGTTTTAGGAATTATCTTCCCCAAGTCATGATAAGGTCGTAGTTATCCTCGCGTACTTCAAAGTACTGGTTGTGTTCCCCACAAGTTGGGCAGTATTCTGGTGCAACAGGGCCTGTCACGATGTGTCCGCATACAAGACATTCCCATACTTTTACAGAACCGTTCTTAAGCTGGGTCTTTGTGTCCTCATCTTTTAGCATTGCACGGTATCGCTCTTCGTGGCGTTTTTCAATTTCTGCTACGGCACGGAATTTTGCGGCAAGGTCTGCAAAGCCTTCTTTTTCGGCAGTCTCGGCAAAACCTTTGTACATATCCGTCCATTCATAGTTTTCGCCATTTGCTGCTGTTTCAAGGTTTGCACGGGAGTCTGAAAGTCCTTCAAGCTCCTTAAACCAGATTTTTGCATGGTTTTCTTCATTAAGGGCTGTTTTTTCAAACACTTTGGCTATTTTGTCGTTGCCTTCTTTTTGTGCAACCTGGGCAAAATAAGTGTACTTGTTGCGTGCCTGTGATTCCCCTGCAAAGGCCGCAAGAAGGTTCTTTTCAGTCTGGGTTCCTGCGTATTTACTCATTGGTATTCTCCTGTAAGTTAATGTAATTATCTAATTATATGGCAGGAGTTAAAAGCAGACAAGTTTTTTCTCTTTAGCACAAGTTTTTAAATCCATAACGGAAAATTATCTTTAGATTTATGTCGAATTTTATTGTAAAATAATACACTCTACATTAAAATAAATAAAATGAACTCTCCTGCAAACATAAAATCCATAAAAGCCAGTTTTTTATCCATGATAGGAATCGGAATGCTATGCATTTCGGTTATAATGACGTTTGTAATAGGTCGAACCGTATTCAAAATGAATACGGAACAGACTGAAAATGTAATAAAGGCTCTTACTGAAAAAAAAGCTAATTCTGTTGAAAAAGAAATGATGGAAGCTGTCAATTCCGTTGAAACAGTCGGCGGAATGCTTGGTGCTTCCTGGACAATCCCTGATGAAATGCGCCGAACGGCATGTGAGCAGGAAATACGTTCTTTTGTAAATAATACGACTGCAAAATCTGTGTGGGCCGTCTGGCTGCCAAGTTTATTTGATCACAGGGATGCTTTTGATGCAGACCCTCAAACAAATCCTACAGGGCAGTTCCGCATTCACTACATAAAGGATGTGGACGGACGCATAAAAAATGACAGCACATCTGGACTTCCTGTCGTTGACGATCAGGAAAAGATAAAGGACTGTCCTGCGACTATTACAGATCCTTCTTTTGTCTCGATAGATGGAGAGCAGGTTCTTTCCGCACAGGCTTATGTTGCCATAATAAACTCAATAGGTCAGACTGTCGGACTTGCAGGAATGGATATTGTACTGTCCAACATGGAAGAACTTCTTGACGGCAGTTCCATCTATCATGGAGCGCAGACTCAGTTTTTGAGTTCTTCGGGAACGGTTATGGGGGCAACGGATGGTTCTTCCATAGGTAAGAAAAGCCCTTTGTTTACGGACTCTCACTACTCTCAATGGTTTTCCGATGACTATGCTCAGGAAGATTCAGTATCGTTCATTTCAGGTCATGGAAAGAACCGTAATTTTACGGTCATTGCGCGCATACATCCTGACCGGACTGGGGCTAGCTGGTATCTTGTTTCAAATACAAGCCTTTCCCAGATGCGCAGAAAGGCTGTCTCTGCATTATGGACGGTAATTTTTGCATTTGTAATACAGATTGTACTTGTTGCCGTGCTCACATACATTACGGTTTCTCGCCTTACGAATCCTCTTTCTGAAAGTGAAAATGCATTGCGCAACATAAGCGAAGGTGACGGTGACCTTACGGTAAGGCTCAAGGTTTCGGAGAATAACGAAATTGGAGCTATGTGCCAGAGCTTTAATAAAACAATGGAAAAAATCGGTTCTTCAATAAGTAGTGCCAAAAATCTTAGTGGCAAAATGGAAGAACTTGGAAAGGAACTTGATTCTTCAATGCGTGAAACAGGCAAGGCTGTAGGTGATATTACCGGAAGCATAAATTCTGTTCAGACAAAGATGTTGGAACATGCGTCTGGTGTTTCGGAAGCAAAATCTGTTGTTGAGCAGATTGTACAGAATATCGAGACTCTCAGCTCAAATATCGATACGCAGGCAGAGAGTGTTGCTCAGTCTTCAAAATCTATAGAGCAGATGACTGCAAACATTACATCGGTAACACAGATTCTTGCCACAAATAAAACTTCAATGGAATCTTTGGAAAAAGCTTCTGAAGACGGTAAGGCTTTAATTAACAGGACCGTAGAGCTTTCTAAAGAAATTCAGGACAAGTCAAAGAATCTGTCCGAGGCTTCTGCCGTAATAAAGAACATTGCGAGTCAGACAAACCTTCTTGCAATGAATGCTGCAATTGAAGCTGCTCATGCTGGTGCCAGTGGTCAGGGATTCAGCGTTGTTGCCGATGAAATCCGCAAGCTTGCAGAAGAATCTTCTTCACAAGGCGCAAAGATGCAGCAGTCCCTTAAGGATGTTTACAATTCCATTAATGAAGTGTCTCAGTCAAGTACTGAGGTTCAGAATCAGTTCAACCGAATATTCCAGCTTACCAAGACTGTTGGTGAACAGGAGCGTATCATTGACGAAGCCATGCAGCGGCAGAATCTTGACGGAGAGAAGATTCTTGATGCTATGAAACACATCAATTCAATTACAACAGATGTTAAAGACGGTTCTGGAAAGATGCTTGAAGGTAGCCAGCGTGTTTCTGCCGAAATGGACACTCTTTCAAGCATGGCTGAGGCTGTAAGCGTTAGCATGAGTGACATGGCCGACAAGGCGGCAATGATTTATGCCGCAGCCGATAAAGCTAAGGCAAGTGTCGAAGCTAGTGTTGATGCAATAAGCAGCCTTAAAGGCGAAATGAACAAATTCAAATGCTAGAAATGCTTTCATGGAGTACGATTATATGAAAAGATTTATTTTTACAGCATTATGTGCATTACTTTTTGCCGCGTGTGTACAGAATGTGCATAGTCAGAATATTATTGGAGACAGGACTTCTATTCCTCAGGGGAACGTCATTACTATTGATGATTTTGAGAAAGGCAATTACTGGATATGGGCAGGTTTTGACTGGGAGCAGTGGGGACCTTCAAAGCTTTCTACTTCTGCCAGAATTTCAAATCAGTGGGCTTCGCAGGGAAAACAGTCCCTTGAATGCAAGGTCATAGCTTCAACACAGAATTCTGACACTGACGGAATGTTCTTCATGGATTACAACTGGGACTTCTCTGGGGCAAAATATGTAATCGTTGATATTTATAATCCTGAAAACAAGTCTTTTGAACTTGGTATCGCTTTTCAGGCTACAGAGAACTGGAGCTGGAAGGAAACCTCTAATGTTGTCATAAAGCCTGGAAAGCATACTGTCGTGCTTTCTCTGGAAGAATTTCAGGATGTATTGTATCTTGTAAAAAGAATTAATATCTGTTACAGGGAAAAAGACCGTATCAACGGTCGCTTTTATATAGACAACATGCGTCTTGTAAAATAAAATCCGTGAACGACATGAGTTCCACTTATAATGAAGCCAGTGAGTTTTGGGAAGAGCTTTCTTCTACTTTAAAGGAGATGTTTCATAATCTTGCAGCCCAGTCCGTGGAAGTGCAGAAAAACTCTTCATATATTGACAACTTGATTGCAGTTTCTGCACTGGCTTTTTTTATTCTTGCTGTAATTCTTCTGATACATCATGGACTCAGAATCCATCGTAATCATGTCTCAAAAACTCATTTTGATTTGATACTTGGCACTATCCATGAAGAGGCTGAAAAAAAAGAGCTGAAAAAACTCGCTGCCCGTTGTGTGGAACTTGGTGAACGTATTGATGCACACATCAGCCGTAAAAAGTTTTCTAAAAAGATAAGTACTCTGGTCTTTTTTATTGCCAGACAAATGGAATTGGATTTTACGGAAACTGCATTATTTTTCTGCGCAGCTCTTGTTCATGATGCAGGTTATCTTGATGCACCTTCGGAATTGTTCTGTGCTGAAGTTCTTTATCTTAAGGAAAAAAAAATCATGCGTACTCATGTGCTCAGGGCACTGAACTATATTGATTTTGTACCTAGAAAATATATTGTGACATTCATGAATGCAATAACGTATCATCATGAAAATGTTGACGGTTCTGGATTTCCGGATGGGCTTTGTGGCGAAGAAATTCCTCTTTGTGCCAGGATCATACATGTTGCAGAAGATTATGTATATATGACTGAAAAGACTGATTACAACAAGCCGATTGACAGTAGTAAAGCAATTTTGAGGTTAAAGGAAAATCCTGAGACTTATGATGCAGGTATTGTTAATGTCCTTGCAAATGTTTTGAAAAATACTGTAATATAAAAGCAACTTTTAAAAATAAAATTTTTACTTAGAGGGGACTATATGTGCGGCATTGTGGGATATATCGGGTTGCGTGATGCAACTCCTATTCTGGTAGAAGGATTAAAGAAGCTTGAATACCGCGGATATGATAGTGCAGGTATAGCAGTCTATTCTGGTGAAGACATTCTGGTACGCAAAGTAAAGGGTGCAATCAAATATCTTGAAGAAAAAATAACTAAAGAGACGGTTCATGGCTGTCTTGGAATTGGACATACACGTTGGGCTACTCATGGTGAGCCTAGTGATTTGAACGCACATCCGCATCTAAATGAAAACGGTACAATTGCTGTTGTTCACAATGGCATTATAGAAAACTACTTAAAACTTAAATCTTGGCTGCAGGGCGAAGGCATTGTATTCCGTACACAGACCGACACTGAAGTTATTGCCCACCTTGTCAATTATTACTATATAAAAGAAAAGGATATTTTTAAGGCTGTTCAGGAAGCTCTTAAAAAGCTTGAAGGCAGTTATGCTCTTGGTGTTTTGTGCAAGGACTTTCCTGACCGCATTATTGCTGCCAGAAAAGAAAGTCCGCTTATTATCGGGCTTGGTAAAGATGAAAACTTTATTGCCAGTGATGTTCCTGCTGTTTTGGAGCATACTCGTGAAGTATATTTCTTAGACCAGAAACAGCTTGCCGTATTGTATGCAGACCATGTTGATTTGTTTGATGGTGATGGCAATAAGGTGATAAAAGAGCCTTATCATGTTGACTGGGACATTTCAAGTGCAGAAAAAAATGGCTATGAGCATTTCATGCTTAAAGAAATTCATGAGCAGCCAAAGGCTCTTACGGACACTCTGCGGCCTCGGTTGATTGCAGAAAATGGAAAAATCTGCGATATAAAATTTGATGAAATAAAGAAAAATGATGACACTTTCTGGAAGAATGCTAAGCGCATTGTAATTACAGCTTGCGGTACTGCATATCACGCTGGAGTTGTTGCACGCTATGCGTTTGAAAAGTTCGCACGCATTCCTGTTGTTGTTGATGTTGCAAGTGAATTCCGTTACATGAATCCTATTTTGAACAAGGATGATGTATTTATTGTTATCAGCCAGTCTGGAGAAACTGCTGATACTCTTGCTGCATTGCGTCTTGCAAAGGCTGCTGGCGTGCATGTAATTGCAATTACAAACTGTGTCGGTTCTACGGTGAGCCGTGAAGCTGATGATGTTGTATATACTTGGGCTGGACCTGAAATTGCCGTTGCTTCTACAAAGGCTTATACTACTCAGCTTGCATGCTTGTATCTTATTGCATTGAAGGTTGCAAAACTGCGTGGTCAGCTTACGGATGAAGTATATTGTTCTTTATTGAAGGAACTTTCATGCATTCCTGACAAGGTTCAGCAGATTTTGGATGATAAGGCAAACATTCAGAAATTTGTTTCGCAGAATTATAATAAGGAAAAAGTTTTCTTTATTGGACGTCAGTTTGACAGTGCTTCAAGTTTGGAATGTGCCCTTAAGCTTAAGGAAGTAAGCTACATGCACAGTGAAGCTTTTGCTGCTGGTGAATTAAAGCATGGTCCTATTGCTTTGGTTGATCCTTCAACACTTGTTGTTGCAACAGCTACTGTACCAGAACTGTATGAAAAGCTTGCAAGCAATATTGTAGAAGTAAAAAGCCGTGGTGCAGCTACTTTTGTCATTACGCAGGATACCACAGGTGCATTCAAGGCTGCTGCTGATCAGATTGTTTCCATTCCTGATACAGAACCTGCTTTTGCACCGATTCTTTCTATCATACCTGCTCAGTTGTTTTCTTATTACTGTGCTATTCATCGTGGTAATAATCCTGATAAGCCAAGAAATCTTGCAAAGTCGGTGACTGTCGAATAATTTTTGAATGAGAAGGATTGCTGTATGGAGTATACAAGAAGAGAGGTTCTTCAATATATTGAAGAAAATAACGTAAAGTTTATAAAATTATTTTTTGTAGATATATTTGGAGATGTAAAAAGCATATCCATTCAGCCAGCCCTTTTGAATAAGGCTTTTGAAGAAGGCATTTCTTTTGATGCCAGTGCCGTAAAAGGATTTTTGAATGAAACAACAAGCGATTTGTTTATAGTTCCTGATCCTGCGACACTTTCTGTTCTTCCATGGAGGCCTCAGCACGGAAGGGTTGCCCGTCTTTTTTGCAATATACGCTATCTTGATGGAACTCCTTTTGCTGGAGATTCCCGTCTTATTCTTCAGAATGTAATTGACCGCTGCAAAAAGATGGGGTATGAAACAAAGATTGGAACGGAATGTGAGTTCTATCTTTTTAAGCTTGATGATAATGGTCAGCCTACAAAAATTCCTCATGACAATGCTGGTTACTGTGATCTTGCTCCTTTGGATAAGGGGGAGAATGTAAGGCGTGACATTATTCTGACTTTGGAACAGATGGGAATTCAGCCTGAGACAAGCCATCATGAAAATGGTCCGGGGCAGAATGAAATTGATTTCCGTTATAATAGTACGATGCAAGCGGCAGACAATCTTTCTACATTTAAGATGGCAGTCAGGACAATTGCTGCACAAGACGGTCTTTTTGCTTCATTCATGCCGAAACCATTTGACAATAAGTCGGGAAGCGGATTGCATGTAAACATTTCGCTGCATAAAGACGGAGAAAATATTTTCGGGAAAGATAGTCCTGAATCTAAGCATTTTATTGCTGGCATTCTTAGTCATATACGCGAGATTACGGCATTCTTAAATCCTTTGCAGCAGTCATATAAGAGACTTGGGGAATTTGAAGCTCCGAAATATGTAAGCTGGTCGTCGCAGAATAGAAGTCCTCTTATTCGTGTGCCTGCGGCAACGGGGGATGCAATCCGCATTGAGGTGCGTTCTCCAGATTCCAGCTGTAACCAGTACATAGCTTTGGCCTTGCTTGTTGCTGCAGGTCTTGATGGCATTGAAAAGAAGATGCCTTTGATGCCTCCTGAAAATAAAAATCTGCTTGAATTGCCAGAAAGCGAATTGAAACATCTTGAGCGGTTGCCATCTTCTTTGAAGGAAGCTCTTGATCTTGCAAAAGACAGTAAATTTGTTCAATCGGTAATTCCTGAACTGACTTTGAATACTTTCATAAAAACTAAGTCTAACTGTGAGGATCCTGCATTCGGGATGGTTTAAGACATGGATAGTGTTCTGATTGCCAGTAATACGAGTGCCACAATGGGAATTATCTCTGACTTCATGCGTTCTGAGTCTTTTAGCAGGATTATTGCTTCTCAGAGTGGGGCTGAAGCCAGACGGTATATTACCGACATGGATTTCGATTTGATTATTATTGATACTCCTTTGTCTGATGAGTTGGGAAATGATTTTGCCATTACAGCTTCGGAAAAAACTACTGCAGGTATTATTCTTATTGTAGATTGCGAGAATGTGCTTGAAATTAGTGCGAATGTGGAAGATTACGGAGTTTTCGCTTTGCCAAAGCCTTTATCTCCAGAGTTCTTTTATCAGGCAGTGAAGCTTTTGTCTGCTGCACGCCGCAGGGTAATGAATCTTGAAAATGAAAATCTTCGTCTGCAAAAGAAAATAGAAGAAATCCGCATTGTAGACAGGGCAAAGCTGGTTCTTATTCAAGTGCTAAAGATGACAGAACCTCAGGCTCAGCATTACATTGAAAAGCAGAGCATGGACTTGCGCCAGAGCCGATTGGCAACTGCTGAAAACATTCTGCGTACCTATGAGGTTTAATGCTGAAAAAGCTTCCTAATGAAAAAGTTCACTGATTGACACTCTGTATAGAATTTTATATTATATCTGCATTGACAAAGATGTCTGCATGACGCAATAGGTGTCTCTATTGTGTTGTGTGGGCATCTTTTTTATTTTAAATACATTACAAGTAAGGGGTGTAAAGTATGTGTGGATTTGTAGGAGCGTTTGATTTACGAAGTAGCGAGGACTTGCGCACTCAGGTCATAAACATGTCAAAAAAGATTCGTCACAGAGGACCAGACTGGAGCGGTGTATACACTGGTGAAAAGGCAATTCTCTCTCATGAGAGACTTGCAATTGTAGATCCTTTGAGCGGAAAACAGCCATTAATGAGCGAAGACGGAAAACTTATTCTTGCTGCAAACGGTGAAATATATAATCATCAGGAAATCCGCAGACAGCTGGAAGGTCACTATAAATTTCAGACAGGCAGCGATTGTGAAGTAATTCTTGCCTTGTACAAAGAAAAGGGTGTGAATTTTCTGGAAGATTTGAGCGGCATTTTTGCATTTGCCTTGTATGATACAGAAAAAGATTTATATCTTGTTGCCCGCGATGAAATTGGGGTTATTCCTCTGTATCAGGGATGGGACAATGACGGACGGTACTATGTGGCAAGCGAGCTTAAGTCTCTTGATGGCATCTGTAGCACAATAGAAGAATTTCCGAACGGCTGCTATTACTATTCAAAAGATGAAAAGCCTGTAAGGTGGTATCACCGTGCATGGGAGTCTTATGATAGTGTAAAGGATAATGCTTGTGCTTGTGATGAAAAGGGGGCGGTTGTAAATGATTCAGTCATAAAAACTGTCCGCACAGGTCTTGAAGAAGCTGTGCGCAAGCAGCTTATGAGTGATGTTCCTTATGGTGTCTTGCTTTCTGGGGGATTGGATTCCAGCATTGTTGCTGCAATTACTCAGAAGTTTGCAAAAAAGCGTGTTGAGACAGGTGGATTAAAAGATGCCTGGTGGCCTCAGTTGCATAGTTTTGCAGTAGGACTTGAAGGCTCTCCAGACCTGATTGCTGCACGCAAGGCTGCTGAATATATTGGAACTGTCCACCATGAGGTTCATTTTACCATTCAGGAGGCTCTCGATGCTTTGCCAGATGTAATTTATCATATTGAAACTTATGACATTACCACTGTAAGGGCTAGTACTCCTATGTACCTGCTTGCACGAGCAATAAAGGCAATGGGGATTAAGATGGTTTTGAGTGGTGAAGGTAGCGATGAGCTTTTTGGCGGTTATCTGTACTTCCATAAAGCTCCCGATGCAAAAGAATTCCATGAAGAACTCGTTCGCAAAATGAGCAAGCTTCACTTGTATGACTGTTTGCGTGCAAATAAATCTCTGGCAGCTTGGGGTGTTGAAGGTCGTGTTCCATTTCTTGATAAGGAATTCATTGATGTTGCCATGAATTTAAATCCTCATGACAAGATGAGCATTCGGCTTGGTGATGGCCGCCAGAGAATTGAAAAATGGATTTTGCGTAAGGCTTTTGAAGACCTGCTTCCTGCTGACATTTGCTGGAGGCAGAAGGAGCAGTTCAGTGATGGCGTAGGCTACAGCTGGATTGATACCCTTAAAGAAATGACTGCAAGCAAGATTTCAGACGCCCAGTTTGCACAGCGTGCAAAAAGATTTCCTATTAATACGCCTGTAACAAAGGAAGAATATTATTACCGCGAATTGTATTCGCAGTTTTTTCCTGATGACAGTGCTGCTCTGACGGTTCCTCATGAAGCTGGTGTTGCCTGCTCTACTGCAAAGGCTTTGGAATGGGATGCTGCTTGGAAAAGCATGGATGAACCTAGTGGACGTGCAATTGCAGGTGTTCATGCTGATGCATATAAAAACTGATATTTACTGAATATATAAAAATAAACATATAAAAAACCTCTTTTCGGATGTGAAAAGAGGTTTTATTTTTCTTTCTTTTTTTTTATTTGGTGATATACTTTAAAATATGAGACTACTTATCTATTCCATGATACTAATGGGCGTTATTATCATGGTTACAAACATATACAGATATATCCGTTTCATGAAGAATATGCGCGATGCATTTCCTAAGGGAAAAAGCCGCAGTAGTGTATGGAAAGATGTAGGTCTTGTTCTGCTGGTATTTTTTCTATTGGGGTACATCTGTGTAGGCTTGTTTGGTGTTCCAGATTTGATGATTGCTGGAATTTTGTTTGGCGGTAGTATTTTTGTTGCAATTGTTCTGACTATTATGTTTGACCTTATAGAATCTATAAGGGATAATTGTCTTTCTGTTACGGAAGTTTTGATTGGTGTTATAGAAGCTCGAGATCCTAACCTTAACGGTCATAGCCGTTTTGTCCAAAATCTTACTATGCTTTTCTATGATTATCTTCCATCGGACATAAAAAAGAAAATCAATCGAATGACTCTTGAATATGCTGCCCTTATGCATGATGTTGGTAAGCTTGGAATTCCAGAAGAAGTTTTGAACAAGCCAGGAAAGCTTACTGATCAAGAATGGAAAATAATGAGGCAGCATCCAGAGATTGGTGTAAAATTTCTTGAGCCTTTACGCTCTTTTGCTTCTATTCGCCCGTGGATAAAGTATCATCATGAACGTATTGACGGCAAAGGGTATTATGGCCTTTCGGAGCAGGAAATTCCGTTGCCTTCAAAAGTTATTGCAGTAACGGATACATATTCAGCTATTGTAATGCGCCGTGCATACAAAGAGCCTGAAACGCATGAGACTGCCATAAAAATCATGCAGGAAATTGCAGGTACTCAACTTGATGCAGGGCTTGTCGATATATTTTGCAAAATTCCAAAAGAAAAACTTATGGATTGTGTTCCTCCATCTCTTTTTAGCAATGGCGATGTATAATGTTTGCTTGGCTTTTTGAGTGCCATATTGACTAAAATTAAATTATTTTGATATAATCTAGCAACATTCGGGCCATTAGCTCAGTCGGTTAGAGCAGGGGACTCATAATCCCTTGGTCCTAGGTTCAAGTCCTAGATGGCCCATGCAAGGATTTACAATCCATGTTGGATCGTAAATCCTTTTTTTATGTCTGCTCATATTGCCTGATTTCCATTTTACTGTCAAACCTATGCTGTGCAGTATTCCCGACTCTGATTACAACATACGGTCTAATTGAATAAAATATTCTTTATATTGACCTCTAGTTGATAAAAATACTTGAAAAAAATCCAACAGTATTAGAAAATAGAAGTATGAAAGAAGAAGCTGAAAAGGTATATGAACGTTTACAGTCCATGTATGAATTGATGACTCAGACAGGCGGAACGGAAGATATTGAAAATGCAATCTTTGACTTTGAGAATTGCGTGACTGAAGCTGATTATGAAGAATGGCTTAAGAAATATAGTTTTTTTGCCTGATTAACAAAGAGGAGTTTTTATATGGCATGTTTTATTGTTCCTGCTGTTGAAGCAGTTGTTGCGACAATTGCTGTTAAAATAATTGAAAAGAAAGAAAAAAATATCTCTGCTGCTGTTTCTGTCAGCAAGGAACCTTTTTCAAAGAAACTTAAAAGACTTAACGGACTTCTTTGGGGTGGTTCTGTCCTTCTTGCATTTGAGCATTTTTGGCACGGAGAAATTCAGCCGTTTTTTCCATTTCTTACAGCTGTAGGCAATCCTGAAGATATGCAGGCAATGCTTCATGAAATGGCTACTGTCGGTGTGTCCATGGCTGTCCTTGTAACGGCCGTCTGGGGAGTTATGACTCTTGTAATGGGGAAATTCAGCGGTAAAGCAGATGTTCCTGATTTTAAAGAATCTAAAGGAGAGCCAGCTCTGAAATGACCTTATTATTGACTTTGATGGCTGCCGTTGCTGTTACTGTAATTTGGTATGTAAGTGAAAAAGCCAGATTCCTTAAGGTTGGAGTCCTCTGTTACATGTTCTGGGGAGCTTCCTTAATGTGGCTTGTAGATGCCGTGTTTGAGTATATGGAACTTAGGACCGATTATTTTAATGTACCGCTAGCAGATATGGTAAATGATGCGTTCCTAGGAATATCGGTCATTGTTTTTGCTATGATAATCTGGCTGGTTATCCTGCTTGTAAAAGATCCTAAGCGGATAATGCATTCTTAATAAAAAGAGCCTTTTGTGTTACGGACACTGCAAAAGGCTCTTTTTATTTGCATATATTTTATTTCTTTGATGCTGATTGATATAGTGGATAGACTTTTTCTGCAATTGAAGTCAGGTTCTTTATGCGAGAATCGTTTGATGGGTGTGTAGAAAGAATTTCTGGAACAGAACCGCTTGAAAGCTTATTCATCTTGTTCCAAACATTAATTGCTTCATGCGGATCATAACCTGCTCGTGCCATTAATTCTGTGCCCATGTTGTCTGCTTCGGTTTCGCATTCTCTGCTGAATGGCAGTGTTACGCCGTATTGCATTCCCAGTGCAAGCACCGTTTGCCCTGTCTGGCTCAATCCTGCCACCTGAGAAACAATGGCAATGCCAGTCTGTTGCACATACTGCTTGCTTGACTGTTCCCGGCTGTGCTCTTTAAGGGCATGAGAAATTTCATGCCCCATAATTGCGGCAAGTTCTCCGTCTGTAAGCGAAAGGGAATCGATAATTCCCGTGTAAACAACAATTTTACCGCCAGGCATACACCATGCATTTACAGTGTCATCTTTTATGACATTTACCTGCCAATCCCAAGATTTTGCATCAGTGCGGAAAACTTCTGTCTGTGCAATAAGTTTTTGTGCAACAGCCTGTACCCTGTCATGTACTTTTTTGTCTGTGTTCAAAGTTCCAGCGATCCTTGCTTCGTTCAAGACCTGTGCATACTGCTCATTTGCAGCCTCATTCATGTCTTTTTCGGACACTAGCAAAAGCTGTTCGCGGTCTGCACCGACTGTACCACCAGATGTTGTGCTGCTTTTGCCAAAAAGTTTGCTGAAAAAGCCCTTTGCCGAAACTGGTACAGATAATGTTGCTGCCAGTAAAAGAATTAAAGTGTATTTTGTAAGTGTTGTAGTGTATCTACTCATGATTCATGTATAATATCAGAAAATCTAAAGTTTACCAATCCCTCATAGATTGTCCGAGGCGATAGAAGCAATAGAAAATCCTTGTTTTTAGCTTTATTTGCATATATAATAAAAGAGCATGTCTAGTTTTATAAAACACATTTCAAAATATTATCTTCGGTATCTCTTTTTCTTTTTTGTTTTTGTAGGACTTTTTGTTATTGTAAAATCTCGTCATGAACCCCTTAATTTTAAACTTTCTCTGGCTTCAACATGCAATACTGGCTGGTATTACTATGATGAAGAAGGCAATCAAAAATACATTCTGTCTTTACCCACAAAAATTCCTGCAAGAAATTCTCCTGTAACGCGCATCTATCATTTTTATGCATCAAACTTTCCTCAGGAAATATGTTTTTACACGCATCATCAGACGGCAGTCTTTTCATTAAATGGAAGAGTAATTTATGAATATGACATAGAGCGAAATCCTTCATGGCTTGAAGATTACCGTTCCTTTTACCATATTGTGACTATTCCGCCTGTCCAAAACGGAGAATTGTGCCTGTCATTTACTCCTGTAGGAGAAAAATATGCGGGAGAATATGATTCCATTTACCTTGGTACGCATCAGGAAATTCTTGTCAAACTTTTTCTCGACAGAATGGATAAATTGCTTCTTGGAATCCTTCTGCTTATAATAAGTGTCATCTGTTTTTTTCTGAGCAGAATATACAAACGGAATTTTGCCGAAGACAAAAGCTTGCTGCACATGTGCTACGTCTGTTTTTTGTTCGGGCTGTGGATTTTGGAAGATTCAAAACTGCTTCAGTTTATAATTCCAAACCAGGGCATTCACTGGTGCTTTGAATATCTGAACCAGCATTTCATTTTACTTTCCTGTGCTGTGTTTGTAAGGGATATAGACATTCCTTCAAAAAAGAAGTTTTCAGATGTTCTTATAACTTTAAGTCTTGCAGTGTCAATTCTTGTAATTGTTCTTCAGCTTGTCGGTATAGTTCAGTTGTACAATTCCATGTATGTCCTTCAGATGTTCAGTGTCGGTTTTTGTGTATACATTACATATCTTGTCAACGTCGGAAACTTTTTTCACACTAAGCAGAGACAGAAATTATTTAATTTTTTTATGCTTTTAAGTGTCATTGTGTTTTTTGTAATAATTATAGGACGATATAACAGGTCTTACGGAAGCATTGTCTTAAATTTTGGTGTTATTTTTATGTTCATTTCATTCCTGTTCATTGCAAATCAAAAGTCAATGGACAAGTATGAATCAATTCAACAGGCAATGCTCTATCAGAAGCTTGCATTCGTTGACTTTAATACAGGTGTTGCAAGCAAGACGGCATGGTTCTCGCTTATTGAAAAGTTTGATCCTGAAAAAGATAAAATGATAAACTGCTGTCTGATTCTGTTTGACATGAATAATCTTAAGAAGCTGAATGACTCAAAAGGACACCTGTTCGGAGACAAAGTTATCAATACATTCTGTGAGTGCCTTTCAAAGGCTTTTATTGATGACGGCACTGTTTTTCGCATAGGAGGCGATGAGTTTATCTGTTTCTGCAGGCATTGCAATGAAGAAGATGTTGAAGCCGATTTGAAGAAATTCAAGAAGCTTGAAGCAAGCTATAAAGGTACTGAACAGGAATTCTCCTGCGCCTATGGCTATGTATTCTTTACGCCACGTTCAAAAGCTGATTTTACCGAAGCACAGCAGCGCGCCGATTCTCTTATGTATGAGATGAAGCGGCTTATGAAGGTCGGTAGAGAATTTGAGTATTAAAATCTACGCTTTTTCCTTCCCATTCTTTTAATCCATCTTTTATTGCGATAATCCTGTCGCTCATCATTTTTGCTTCAGTCAAATCATGTGTTACCATGATTGCCGTAAAGCCCATTTTCTGCTGCATTTTTCTTATTTCTTCTGCAAGATTCTTTCTAAGGTGAACATCGAGCGCACTCAAAGGTTCATCAAGTAGGATAAGCTTAGGGTGTACAATAAGAGTCCGTGCAAGCGAAACTCTCTGTGCTTCTCCACCACTAAGTGTTTCGGGATAGCGTTTTGCAAAATCCTGCATTTCAAAGATTTTCAGAAACTCTACAGCTTGCTTTCTGCTTTCTTTTTTGCTGATGCCGTTACAGCACAGTCCATAGCCTACATTGTCCTGAACTGTCATGTTCAAAAAAAGTGAACTGTTCTGAAAGCACATGCCACATTCCCTTTTTCCGGAGGGGAGTCTTGAAATGTCTGTTCCATCCAATATTATTTTTGTGTCAGGACTGTCGCTTTGCACGAGTCCTGCAATTATTCTTAATATTGTTGATTTGCCGCTTCCACTTGGACCCACAATGCTGACAAATTCTCCTTTTCCAATTGAAAAAGAAATGTCAAGCGTAAAGTCCCGCGAACAATTTTTTTGCTGTTTAAATAGTTTTGTACATTGCAGGTAACTCATCTTTTCCCCGGTAAAATATTTTTCTTTGAAACTGAAAATACTGTCATGCATAGTATTCCTAGAAGCAATCCGCAGACACAAGCTTCTCCAAAACGGTAGCTTCCTGCAAGGCGGTATGTGTACAGTGATAGAGTGTCAAATTTGTGTATTGCAAGAACAAGTGGTAGAGTTGCATCTCCTGCGCTTATGGCAAAACAGAATCCTAATGCACTTATGATGTTTTTTTTGCAGTAAGGAATTAATACTGAAAAAATCAAGTCCGTGTTATGACGTGAAAGCAGGCGGGCTGCATCTATCGTTGTCTGGGGAATGGCATTGAGCGGTGCGTATAGCTGGCGGAATGCAAAGGGGAATGCAATGGCGGATTGGGCAAGAACAAGATGTACGGGGGTGCCACGGTGTACGAGCAGTGTCATTCCTATTCCCATTACAACGGATGATACTGTCATTGGCAGCAGAGGTAGTGTTGTAAGAATGCTGTTCCTTATGGAACGTCTTGTGTCCTGAACATTCAGGCGCAGGAATACTGCATAAACAAAGCCTGCGGCCGTGCTTAACGAGGCCGAGCATATTGATGTAAGGCAAGTGTTTTTGAGTGCGTTGTAAAAACTTTTCAGAGAAAGAATTTTTTTCCATCGCGAAAGTGTAAAAGATGCCTGTCTTGTTCCTGTTGTTGAAACAGACCCTATGGCTATTGAAAGCAATGGAAGAATGAAAAAAATTGCAATGACTGCAAAAAATATTATTGCAGGAAAAATTTCTTTTTTATTAAGTCGTGTTTTGGAATTTTTTTCAGCAGAAAGTGAAAGCCCGTGCCTGCGTATAGTTTTTTGTTCCAGCAAAGCGTATGCTGTCAGTATTAATAATGCCGATGATGTTTCAATGCAGGCAAGAATCGCTGCTGAATGAAAATTCAATATGCTCCTTCCTGCATGAAAAATAGCTGTTTCAAGAGTTGTTCCGCCTATTGTGCCGAACATCATGACAATCATAAATGAAAAAAAACTATATATAAAGACAGGAATGCTTGCAGAAACAATGGACGGCAGCAGCTGAAAGACTGTTATTGTCCTGAATATTCTCCATCGGCTGGCTCCAAGTATTTTTGCAGCTTCTGCTTGAGAAACATCAAGGCATTCCCAAGAATCAGCAACCGTTTTCATAATGAGCGGAAAGTTATAAAAACCTTGTGTGATTACTATACCCGAGAATGAATACAGAAAGGTAAAAGGTGGTTCCGGCAAGTTAAATGCAGCCATTAGCATTTTGTTGATGTAACCTGCCATGCCGAAGGTTGCAATGTATCCAAGGGCAATTATGAGTGGCGGAATGCATAACGGAACGGCAGATAGTGAAGAAAGGATTCTGCAGATCCATAACTTTTTGTGTGAAAGAAAGTAGGCTGCTGGAATGCCTGCTAGAAGGGCGATTATGACAGAGGTAAAAGATTCTTTGACGGTGTATAGGATTATGCCTGCTATTGCAGAAGTTGTGTATGCAGATGCACTGCGGTATGAAGCTTCCGCAGAACTGGCAAAACTTCCAAACAATGGGGAGATTGCTTGCCCAAGAGAAAGAACGAATGCCAGTGTTACAATACAGAACAAAGAGACTGCAATGATGCAGATGCTGTATTGGAGGGAATGCTTCATGCTAAACTATTGCGTAAACGCTTACTGTGCAAACAGTGACTGAATTACGGATACTGCCTTTTCTGTAGCATCTGTATCTGTTGCCAATGTTTTTTCAGGAATAGGAGCAGCCTTTTTATAGCTTTCAGGCAATGCAATGTTCTTGTTTACAGGATACATCCATTGTGTAAGAGGAAGAATGCCTTGTGCTTCTTCTGTTATCAGGTAATCCATGAACACTTTTGCACCTTCGGCATTCTGGGCTCCTTTTAAAAGGCCATAGCCTTCAACCTGCTGCACGTGACCTTCGTCAAATACGAGGGCTGCGAATCTGTCATTGTCTTCGTATTCTACATTATATGCAGGACTGGTCGTATAGCTTATGACAAGAGGTGCTTCTCCGTTCATGAACATTCCCCAACCTTCACTCCAACCCGATGTCATTGTAAGAATGTTTGACTTTAACTGCTTCCAGTAATCTTCATATCCGTTGCCGAATACAGAAACTGTCCATGCAAGAAATCCCAAGCCGGGTGTAGATGTGCGCGGATCCATGAGAATGATTTTCTTTTTGTATGTATCCTTTACCAGTTCTTCGAGTGACTTTGGTGCTGGAACGGAACTTTGTGTATCGTAGATTAATGCAAAATGGCTGTAGTCGTACGGTGTCAGCAGATTGTCATTTCCTAAAGCCTTGCGAAGGTTTTCGTCAATGATGGATGATGCATTCTTTGGTTCATATTCAGCGAGAATGCCTGATGCGCGTGCCTGCTCTGCAAGATTGTTATCGATTCCAATGATGACGTCTGCCTGAGGAGCCTCTTTTTCAAGTACGGCTCTGTTGAACGCCTGAATGGAATCGCCACAGTCAACAAGTGTAAGCTTGTAGCCAGTTTTTGCTTCAAATTTCTGTGTAAGTTCAGGTCCTGGACCCCATTCACCTGCAAAACTGTCATACGTGTAAACAACAACTTCCTTTAATCTTTCTGGGGAAACTGTTTGTGATGAACTTGTTTCTGATGAAGCAGCCTTTTTTGAGTTGCAGCCAGTTGCCGCAAATAAACATAAAACGATAGAAATGGTTAATGAAATGGTTTTATTAAATTTCATACCTTCCTCCGCCGGTATTATCCGGATCAGGTTTGAAACTCCATGCGGAATTTCGTGCGGGTGTAATCTCAGGCTTCGCATTTGCAAAACCACCCCGGTATGCGTGCTATATTATACTTATATTGCGGTTTAGTCAAATGCCAAGAAAATCAGCGGCATTTTGCCAGGCTATCTTTTCTTTGTCAGCATAGGGAATGTCAAGCTTAAGAAACTTTTCAATTTCTACTGACTGGTCGCATAACGGAAAGTCAGTGCCAAAGAAAATCTTTTCTGCTCCATAGTGGCGTATGAATTTTGCAGTCTTTTCTAGTCCCATGATATACATTGAACTTGACATGTCAAAGTGAATGTTTTCTTTTCTGAGCAACTCGTAAGCTTGGTCAAATACTTGCCACCCGCCAAAGTGAGCTGCTACGATCCTTAGTTTTGGAAACATGTTTATCAGTTTTTTCAGGCGAGGAGGATTTGATAAATCGGAATTTAAGTCACCGCAATGAAAGAGCACTGGAATGCCCAGTTCAGAAAGATATGTGTATGCATCAAACATGCGGGTGTCATCAAGTGCAAATCCCTGCTGGTTTGGATGAATCTTTATTCCTTGAATGCTAGATTCTTTTATGAAATTAATTTCTTCTATTAAATTGTCCTGTGCTGCATGAAGAGTTCCAAAAGGAATCAATTGGTCATACTTTGCGGCTTCACCAAGAATGAATTCGTTTATTTTGTGGACTTGGGTTGCTTTCATTGCAACTGGGAGCGTAACGAATTTTGAAATGCCTGCCGCCATGCCGAATATCAGAAGATTTTCGGAACTGCCAGGCCATTCTGCATCTTTGCCAAATGTATCGCTCAGGTATTCTGTAGCATGTAAAACAATTTTTTCAGGATATATATGTGTGTGAAAATCAATAAATTTCATTGACTACAGTATAATATATTTTTTCTTTTACAGTCCATATTGAACTGGAGTGAAACGACTTGCAGTTTTGGCAGAAAACTTAATATTTGATTGAAGACCACTTTTCATCCCAGAATTTCGACGTTTATCCAGTTTTGTTGACAGAACTTGAAATTTAGTAGACAAAACTGCTTGTTATGTTAAAATATGATTGAATATAGGAGGCTGTATGTCAGTAAAAAATGATATGTACATTTTGTCGCAATTTTCTGAGAAAAAATGAAAAATTTTAATCTTTGACTAAAAGCCGAATGTCTGCTATATTATAACTACAAGACCAGAAGCAAAATCTGGTCTTGTTCATTTTAAATCTTTATGTAAAATCCTATCCAAACTAGATTGGCAAAATAATCTAATTAGATTGCAGACATAACCTAACTAGATTGTACTCCCGATAATGGAAGTTTATTGACCTCATTTCCTTACTGTACGCGCTCCCATTTCTTTATAGTAAATGATCCCCTTTCCTTATAAAGATCTGTCTCTTTTCCTTAACAAAAAACAATCCTTTCCTTTAGCTCTTCATGGAAGTCCTTCATGATAAGAGCTAAAATGAAAAAAAACTTTCTTATTGAGTAAATGCCTGTAATTCATTAAAATACTAGACTTATGGAAAACTCTAAGAGAACGGTAACCTGCGGAGACCTTCGTGCCTCTGATGTAGGCAAGACCGTAGTATTAAATGGATGGGTCAGTCGCTCCCGTAACTTGGGAGGGCTAAATTTTATAAGTCTCCGCGACCGTTACGGCATAACACAGGTTGTGGTTGGTGATAATGCCAGTGAAGACACAAAAAAGATTGCGGCTTCACTTAAAAGCGAATACTGCATAGCCGTTGAAGGTGTTGTAATTGCCCGTAGCGAAAAAGACATCAACAAAGACATGGCAACCGGTGAAATTGAAGTAGAAGCAAAGGATATTGAAATTTTTACAACTTCACAGGAACTTCCATTTTCTATTGAAGAAGTCCGCCAGAAAGACGGATCTATTGTCCTTCCTAACGAAGATCTTCGCCTTAAGTACCGTTATCTTGACCTGCGCCGTGCACCAATGCAGCATAACATCATCCTGCGTTCCAATGTTACTTTTGCAACTAGAGAATACCTTACTTCAAAAGGCTTCCTTGAAATTGAAACGCCTACATTCATAAAATCAACTCCAGAAGGTGCTCGTGACTATCTGGTTCCTAGTCGTGTCCATCCTGGAAAATTCTATTCATTGCCACAGAGCCCTCAACTGTACAAGCAGATTCTGATGGTGTCGGGCTTTGACAAGTATTTTCAGATTGCACGTTGCTATCGTGATGAAGATGCACGTGGAGACCGCCAGCCAGAATTTACTCAGATTGATATGGAGCTTTCATTTACAAACCGTGAGGAAGTTCTTGAAACTACAGAAGGCATGATGGCTTATATCTTCAAAAAGACAATGAACTATGACCTTCCTGCACATTTTGACCGCCTTACATGGGACGATGCCTTTGACTTATACGGAAGTGACAAGCCGGATCTCCGTTTTGATCTTAAAATGCAGGATGCTGCATTTATGGCAGACCTAAGCGATTTTGCAGCATTCAAGGCTGGTGCAGAAAATTCAGACAGCAGTCTTCCTCGCCACAAACGTAGCGGATTAAAAGCTCTTGTTGTAAAGAATGTTGCTGACAAGTACAGCCGCAAGATGATAGAAGCTTTGGAATCTGTTGCAAAAATAAATCATGCAAAAGGTCTTGCCTGGATGAAAGTAAATGCAGATGGCAAGTTTGAAGGCGGCATCAGCAAGTTCTATGCAGGCAAAGAAAGCGATGTATGCTCCAAGCTTGGTGCGGAAAAAAATGACCTTCTTTTGTTTGTTAGCGATGAAAAATGGCAGGTTGCGTGTGTCGCACTTGGTGCAGTCCGCAAGCAGCTTGGCAAGGATTTGAACCTTTACAATCCAAAAGATGAATTCCACTTTGTATGGATTATTGATTTTCCGTATTTTGCATGGAATGAAGAGGAAAATCATTGGGAAACAGAACATCACATGTTTACCCTTCCTCAGAAAAAATACTGGGACACATTGGAGTCTGATCCAGGCAGTGTAAAGGGTGATCTTTATGACCTTGTATTAAACGGTTATGAATTGGCTTCTGGTTCAATGCGTATTAATGATCCTGCCCTGCAGCAGAGAATCTTTAAGATTGTAGGTTACTCTAATGAGCGTGCAGAAAAGGCATTTGGATTCCTTGTTCAGGCATTCAAGTTTGGTGCACCTCCTCACGGCGGCATAGCTCCTGGTCTTGACCGCCTTGTCATGCTCATGTGTCATGAAGAATCAATTCATGAAGTAATTGCTTTCCCTAAGAACAACCTTGCCGCAAGTCCTATGGATGACTGTCCTAGCGTTGTAGACGAACAGCAGCTGAAAGATTTGCACATTGTCTGTACTGAAAAGGAAGCATAAGACATATTGATGTAATGAAACACATCTGGCTGGAAAAAGAGAACATCTACCGAAGCATTGCTGACTTTGCATTCGGCACTGTCATGGGCATAATGGCGGCATTGTGCCTTGGCATAGGCAATAATGTAATGCTGTTTGTCATGTTTACAGTGTTTTCGGTACTGCTGATTTTTTCCGGCCTGATGGAATTTAAAATAGACATTGCCTATAACGGGGACTGTATGAAAGTCCGTACCATATTTTCGCGCTATACCATTTCATTCAAGGACATTCGCAAAATAGAGCGGCAATATGTACGCTATCTTAGAATGGGGCACTGGCGCTGGTATGTCGTTACCGATAAAGAAAGAATTTCAGTACCTTTTCCTGACTTTACTGAAAATGAAGCCCTTCATGACTTGTTTGAATGCATTAAGGCTGTAAATTCTGAAATCAAATGGAGTATTTGAATGCATGTTGCAAAACATTTTGTACTAGTCAGCATTGTTTTTTTGCTGTGCAGCTGTAGCACTAAAAAGACCTCATTACCAAGAACAGAAACTGTTATAGGTACTGTTTGTTCTGTGAATGCTTTTGAAGATGGTACTGAACAACTTTATGACGCCATTTTTAAACGCTTAAGGCAAATTGATGCCCTGTTCAATGTAAACCGTACGGATTCCATGATTTCTCATGTAAATGCTGCGGCTGGTAAAAGTTCTGTAGCCGTCAATTCTGATTTTATTTTTGTATTGAACAAGGCTTTGTATTATGCCCGGCTGACGGATGGTGTTTTTGATCCGACAATCGGTCCTTTGGTTAAGCTGTGGGGCATAAATACAGAACATGCAAAAGTCCCTTCTGCTCAGGAAATAAGCCATGTTCTTGAGTATGTGGATTGGAAAAAAGTAATTGTAGATGAATCTTCCGAAAAGCCTACAGTCTTTCTTGAAAAAGAAGGCATGTCGTTGGATTTGGGGGGGATTGCAAAAGGTTTTGCTTCAGATGAAATAACTGCTATCTTGGAAAAGAACCGCGTAAAGCGTGCAATAATAGACTTGGGGGGGAATGTATGTGTCTTTGGTAAAAAGAAGAACGGTTCTGCATGGAACATAGGCATAAAGAATCCTTTTGATCCTGACAGTACACCTGTTCTTGTTCTTGGCATGACTCATGGTGGAACTGTAGTAACAAGCGGCATATACGAACGCTATTTTGAAAAAGACGGAGTGCGATACCACCATATTTTTGATGTGCAGAACGGAATGCCTGCCGTTCGCGACTGGAGCAGTGTGACAATAGTAGCTCCTCAGGATAAATCCGTTGATGCCGATGCCCTAAGTACTATAGCTTTTCTTGTTGGTCTGGAACGGTACTCTTCCATTACAGACATTCCTGCCGTATTCATTGATAACGATGGCGAGGTACGGCAATCCGAAAATTTAAGCAGGACGGCAACTTTACGTCCTGCCTTACCTGTCGGTACTAAATGAACTTATTCAGTTCCTGACGTACGACAGTGTTAGTCTTGATTCCGACAATATAGCTTCCTGTCATTGCTGTAAGCGCATCAAAGGCTGCTGCAAATGATCCTAGTATCGGGGCAGCATCCCTTAGCAAAAGGTAGCCTGACTCATAGCCCTTTCCGTACATGATGCACAAAATTGTGAGTGCAAGGTATGAGCCTCCGCTGGAATGTTCTCCAAGTACGAATGATATGAGGAATGACATTAGCCCAATCCATATTATTGCTGACAGTTTTATTTCCAGAAGGGAATATGTCTTTAATATTACGATGAAGCATACTGATATGACCAGAGCTGTTCCGCCGCGAGCAAAAATTGAAAACAGTGGAAATGTAACTGCATTTACTCTGTGACGTATTCCAATGCTTTCCTTTCCGTGGCGGATTAACATTGGTAGTGTAGTGTTCGTGTCGGCGCTAAAGAATGCGAGTACTGTTGGGGCTATTGCTGCGTACAATATGCGGTATGGATGTGTGTCGTGACAGACAAAGCGGATGATCAGCGGGTAGATTATAAGGGCTGTTGCGGCAAGCAGTGCACCAAGCAGCATAAACAGAGGCGTAAATACTTGCAGCCTATGCAAGGCAATGAATGTTAATGTCCATCTGCATGTGAATGCAATCATGCCTATTGCAAGAATTTCCGTGCAGAAACTCATTACGATATAGCAGACTTTGCTTACAGAAGTAAAGAATGTCATTGCTGCCCTTGATGCGGTTTGGTCATCAGCCGCTCCTGCTCCTGCAAGACCTGCAAAAACAAAGCATGGCAAAAGAAAGCTGTCATTGAGAATAGATGCAAACCCTGAATAAGGAAAAATCTTGAACAGAAGTTCCTTTAAATCTAGTACAGGAATTTCGTTTATCTTTTCGATTGTCATAGGAATTCTTGGCAATTTGATTATGAGTGCAGAACCAAGTCCCAGAACAACTAGTATTGCTGATGAAATGATGATTGTAAGGAATATCCATAGCCCTGTCTTGAGCATGAGCCTCTGATCCCGTAATTTAAAACATGCCGTAATGATTGAAAAGAACAGAAGCGGCATGAGGGCATAGCGTCCGAATCTGATTACGAATTCAATGATAAAATCAAGTACTGCCTGTGCCTGATTACTTTGCGGTGGCAGAATAAGGGCAAAAGCTGCTCCTAAAATGGCACCTATTAAATATTTTAGCCAAAGTTTCATAGGTACAAAGTATATCATTGTAAGACTTGTTTGCAAAGTATAAAGAGTGTGCTATAATCTACAATATGGCTAAAACGGCACTTATCGCAGGAAAAGAAATGCCTGCCGGAAGCAAATTTGCAGACGGGCTTTCTTTGTCAGGACGAAACATTTCCATAACAGGTCCAGAAATTGTAAAACGCGATGATGAAGAAGATGATTCCGATAAAATTCAGCAGATAAGCGAAGCTTCGGGAATTTCAATTGTGGAATGGAACAAGACTTCTCCAATCTCGGCACGGACAATCATTCTTGCAACTGAAAGCATGTTCGGCAGAATGGATGAAGCTATCCTGTTTTTTGACGAGGAATGGTTTGCATCTCTTGAACAACGCATGAATACGCAGGAATGCATAAGGTGCTGTGATGAACTTATCCTGCCTTATCAGAGTTTGGCACTTGAAGTGCTTTCTCGCTTTGAACTTAAGAATTCTGAAGTTAATCCTGGTTCTCTTGTATTCTTAATAAAGGAAACTCCTAGTAATGCGGATACCTTGCGCTCTCCAGCCGTAAGGAATGGCATAAGTTCAATTGCATCTCCTGCTGTAGCATCTGCAGCCGCTTCCTTCATGACTTTTGCAGAAAATATTGCAGCATTGTACGGAAATCAGTCTTATGTAAACATTTATCTTGTACGCGGGGACAATTCTATTGATGTGTCTGCAAGTGATGTTGAGTTTGGCAGATGGTTGGGGGGGTATATTGACAGTTCTACAGAAGCTGGCGTTCAGCTTGATGCAAAAAAAGCCTTGAACTGGATAAAGGCTGGTTCTAAAATTTCATCCAGAAAAATTAGTTTACCGTTTGGAAAGAAATAATATGATTTTTAATGATGTTTACATAAGGGATTGTCTGCTTAAATTTTTTTTGAGCGTTATAGCAGGCATTGTAATGGGACTTGAACGTAAAACTCGCAATCAGGTAGTCGGCATGAGGACTCTTGTCCTTATCAGCGTGTCATCTGCTCTTTGGGCTGTAATTTCCTATTCATTGACTGAAATTCAGGCTGCGAAAGGTTTTGACGGTGGCGATCCTACTCGTGTAATTGCTGGTGTAGTCAGTGGCATTGGCTTTTTGGGCGGTGGTGCAATTCTTCGTCAGGGCTTGAATGTTAAGGGGCTTACTTCTGCTGCAATTGTTTGGACAACTTCTGCAATTGGAACTGCAATTGGTGTGGGGCTGTATGCTGAAGCTGCATTAGTCCTTGTCATTGCCGTGTTCCTGCTTCTTGCACTGGAAAAGGTTGAAGAAAAATTCTTTCCGGCTGGAAAAAGCAAGACTCTTCATATTGTCTATGACAATGATGATGTTGACATGGAAAAGGTTAAAGACACTATTGAACAAAACGGTTTTATTGTAAAAGATTTGAACATGAGCCGCATTATGGCGAGCAAGCAGATTATCCTGCGCTATACCGTAAAGTCTCCGAGCAAGGATGATTTTACTGATGTAATCAATGATTTAAAGAATATTTCATCTCTCAGCGAATTTTCTGTTACCGATTGAATGTAAAAATAATAGCATACAATTTAATTTTGTGAAAAATCTATTGACATAAAAAGTAAATCTCTGTATAAATTAATTGTACACAATTCAATCGTAACAGGAGAAGCTTATGTCAGAAGTTTATGATGTTGCCATAATTGGAACAGGTCCTGCTGGTGTTTCTGCAGCCATTACCTTGAAAATCCGAAATAAAAAGATAATAGTTTTTGGAAGTTCCAGATTGAGTGAGAAAATTGAAAAGGCTCATGAAATAAACAATTATCCTGGATTGCCTGCAATCAAGGGCAGTGAACTTCAGGCAAAGCTTATGGAGCATCTGAAGCAGATGGATATAGAAATTACGGAGCAATCAATTACATCCATTTATCCGATGGGAAGTGCATTCAGCATGATTTCAAATAAAAATGAAATCTTTGAGGCGAAGTCCGTCATTCTTGCTACTGGTGTGAATTTTGGAAAGCCCTATGAAGGTGAATCAGAATTTCTTGGAAGGGGAGTGAGTTACTGTGCTACGTGCGATGCTCCATTGTACAAAGGAAAGTCTGTTGCCGTAGTTGCAGCAAGTCCGAAAGAGGAGGAAGAGGCAGCTTTTCTTGCAGAAGTAGCATCAAGCGTTGTTTACGTTCCTCTTTATAAGGAAGAAGTTTCATTTCCGCCTTCTGTGTCTGGAAGAATACAGGTAATCCATGATGTCCCTGTTTCTGTTGAAGGAGACATGAAAGCCCGCAAACTTGTACTTAAAAATATGGATGTTGAGACTGATGGAATTTTCATTCTGAGAGACAGTGTTTCTCCTGCACAGCTTATTCAGGGTATTGAAATGGACGGCAACCATGTTGCTGTAAGCCGGAAAATGGAAACGAGCATTCCGGGCGTATTTGCTTGTGGGGATATTGCGGGTGCACCTTATCAATATATCAAATCAGCAGGAGAAGGCAATGTTGCCGCTCTTTCAGCTGTAAATTATCTTTCAACGACAGGAGGAAAGAAATGAATATCTACGATTTCAAATTCAATTCAAGAAAAGGCGAAGAATTGTCTATGGCCGATTACAAAGGCAAGGTTCTTCTGATAGTGAATACAGCTACTGGCTGTGGCTTTACTCCTCAGTATGAAGAATTACAGAAAATCTACGAGGAAGACCATGACAAGGGACTTGAAATTCTTGACTTTCCGTGCAATCAGTTTGGCAATCAGGCTCCTGGAGACAATGAGGAAATCCACACCTTCTGCAAGGGACGCTTTGGCATTACGTTCCCTCAGTTTGGCAAGATAGATGTAAACGGAGAAAATGCAATACCCCTTTATAAGTGGCTTACATCTAATACGACGTTTGAAGGATTCGGCTCAAGCAAAGCCGGCCTTGCGATGTCCGCATTCCTTAAACTGAAGGATTGGAATTACAAGAAATCTGGTGACATAAAATGGAACTTTACAAAATTCCTGATAGACAGGGAAGGAAACATTGTAAAGCGTTTTGAACCTACGGCTGATTTGAATGAAATGAAAGCCGAAATTGAAAAATTACTGTAAGGAAGTGTCTGTATGTCCGGAAAATATGACAGTCTTCGTCTTGAAAATCAGTTGTGCTTTCCTCTTTATGCATGTTCAAAGGAAATTGTTCGCCGTTATAAACCGTTTCTCGATGAAATTGATTTGACGTATACCCAGTACATTGCAATGATGGTGTTTTGGGAATGTCATGAGATGAACGTCAAGGAACTGGGAAAAAAGCTTTTTCTTGATTCGGGAACCCTTACTCCTGTACTTAAAAAGCTTGAAGCCAAGGGATATATTACCAGAGAGCGTTCTAAGGATGACGAAAGGAATCTTATTGTAAGAATCACTGAAAAGGGCGAAGACTTGAAGGAACATGCATGTTCCATTCCGGCTCGCATGGCATCCTGCCTTACACTGGAAAGGGAAGATGCCGTTGCCCTTAAAAACATTCTGGACAAGCTTATGCTTCAGTTTGACCAGAATGAAGATTCGGGCGGCGGCTGTTCAGTAGTCTGAACAAGTTCTGCTTACAGAATTGCAAGGGTTTCGCTTTTTTTAGTAAAATATTATGCTGTGCATAATTATAATAATTTGCTATAATTAAATGCTATGCCAAAAAGCGATAATCCGTTGATTGTACAGTCAGATAGAACCCTTCTCCTTGATGTTCATGCTCCACGTGCCAGAGAATGTGCGGACAGCCTCATTCCTTTTGCTGAGTTAATTCGTTCACCGGAGCATCTCCATACGTATCAGATTTCGCCTCTTTCTCTGTGGAATGCTGCAAGTGCTGGCTTTACAAGCGTTAAGGCAATAGAAGTCCTTAATGAATATTCCAGATATGAAGTGCCGCAGGCAGTGTGTGTGTGGATAGAAGAAACATCTGGCAGGTTTGGAAAACTTCGCCTTGTTCCAGGACCTGTCTTTGAAAAAGATGGAATTACAGAAGAATATTTGTACCTTGTTTCTTCTTCTCCTTATATATATAAAGAAATCAATGCGAATCCTTTTGCGAAGAAAATCCTCATGGATTGCACTTATCATGATGTTCCCGGCAGTACGGCTGTCCTTTCAGAAGATGAAAAGAAATTCTGTTTTATGCTTAATCTTACAGATCGAGGTACTGTAAAACAGAACTTGTTACGGCTTGGGCTGCCTGTAAAGGATGATGTTCCATTGGTTGATGGGGAGCCTTTGGAAATTTCGCTAAAAGAAAAAACATCGGATGGAACTCCTTTTGTCATTCGTGACTATCAGCATGGAGCTGCTCAGGCTCTGATTGGCAATAAAGGTCCTGGTACTGGCTTTGGTACGATAGTTTTGCCTTGTGGGGCTGGAAAAACTATTGTAGGCATGCTGATTATGTCCATGCTCAAAACTAATACCCTTATTGTTACCACTAACATTTCTGCCGTGCATCAATGGATTGATGAACTTTTAGACAAGACTAATCTTACACAAGAGCAGGTTGCAGAATATACTGGTGAAGAAAAAGTCATAAAGCCTGTTACTGTTGCTACCTATCAGATTTTGACATGGCGACCGGACAAGACAAGTCCTTATCCGCATTTTTCTTTGTTCAGGAAAAACAACTGGGGCCTTGTAATTTATGATGAAGTACACATGCTGCCAGCTCCTGTGTTTCGAGTTGCCGCAGAATTGCAGGCTGTCCGCAGAGTTGGGCTTACGGCTACGCTTGTCCGTGAGGATGGATGTGAGGGGAATGTATTTTCGCTTGTAGGTCCGAAGCGCTATGATGTGCCGTGGAAAGAACTTGAACGCAACAAGTGGATTGCATCTGCTGAATGCATTGAACTCAGGCTTGATTTGCAGCCTGATAAGGAAATTGATTATGCCGTTGCAGGAATGAGGGCAAAGCACCGCATTGCAAGTGAAAACCCTGCAAAGCTTGCAGTTGTTCAGGAACTTGTACAGAAATATAAAGATGACAAGATTTTAGTTATAGGACAGTATATTGATCAGCTGCAAAATATAGCTCAGATGTTGAAAGCTCCCATTATTACGGGTAAAACCCCGAATGCAGAGCGCGATAATATTTATGCAGGATTCAGGACTGGCACAATAAAAGTTCTTGTTGTAAGTAAAGTTGCAAATTTTGCAATTGACTTGCCTGATGCAAGCATGGCAATTCAGGTGAGCGGAACTTTTGGCTCTCGGCAGGAAGAAGCTCAGCGTCTTGGACGAATACTGCGTCCAAAAGAAAGGACATCACGTTTTTTTACCCTGATAACTCGAAATTCTGTAGAAGAAGAATTTGGGGCAAATCGTCAGAAGTTTCTTGCTGAGCAGGGGTATTCTTACAGAATATTGAGGTATGCAGGCTCTGAAAGCCTTGGCGAACTGGATGAACCTCTGGCAATCGAAGGAGGTTGCTTTTGAACATTTCTCCGAAAGCTCAACGCATTATTGACTGGCGGGAAAGCCTTACAAAAATGTCGGATCAGCAATTTTTCGACATTATACGAATGTATCTTGGAGAAGTAAAGACTCCGTACAATAAACAGAATCTTATTGAAGAGTTAAGTAGTTTCCTTCGAAAGGATGAAAACCGCTCCAGTTTTGTCCGCCTTTTGTGTAATGTAGATTTAAAGCTGCTTGCTGTTGTTCGGTACATTCCGCACATTTCCAGACAGAAGTTTGAGTCTTACTGCTGTACAATGTTTGGCTCCGTGTTTTCAAGGCTCTATCTGTCAGAACATCTTGCAAATCTTATCCAGCGTCTTCTTATTTTTGAATTTACCAATCCTCTTGACGGAAAAACGGAGCTTCGAATAAATCCTCTCCTTGAAGATATTCTCCTGCCTGTCATTCCTCTTGAACTTCTTCTGCCAAAGCCTTCATTCCAGATAGAGCGTAATTCTGAAGTTACTTTGCTTAATCCGTCTGTGCTTGCAGCCTTTGTCTCATACATTTTCATGCATCCTGACTTGTGTAAGTCTGACGGATGTGTTAAAAAAAGAAATGCTACTGAGGTGGCTTCTGTTTTTAATGGCGTTCCTCTGTCTGCGATTGAACTTTTAATAAAAGCTTTTTGCAATTTGAATTTGTTTCATCAGACAGAAAAACTTCTGGAAGTTGACTGGAACAGAATGGAAGAATTTGCCTGTTTGCCAGAGATGTATCAGTATGCGTATTTGTGTGCGTCTTCATGCGGTCATTTTTCACGGACTACCATGAATGCCAATGCCCAGCTTTTATTCGATACATTGAATTCTGTGCCTTATGACGGGTATGAAAAACAGTCCGTCATAAACCTTGCTTTTTTAATAAAAGAAAACAGTACTAATGATCGTATCGGGGGGGGTGGAAGGTTTGCCCAGCTTATGGCTAGGGCAGAAGGCTCTTCGGACATGACTACAGAGCTCGTGATGGAAAGCATGGTCGATGCCTGCATGGAATTTGGACTTTTACGCTCTTCTTCTGACGGAACATCCGAAGTCCTTTATGTTCCTTCTTCCGTTACTGCACGGAATTCTTTTTCTGCTTCTGAAAAAAATCGTCTTTTGAGTATTGATGCAGGCTATATTGTTACTGTCTTGCCAGGATTGACTTTTGCTGACTTTTTGCCGCTCATAAAATTTTTGAATGTTACTCATTATGATACTGCCGTTGAATTTGAAATTTGTAAAAAGTCTGTAATGCATTCGTTCGATGCTGGCATGAATCCCGCATTGATAGAGGAGCAGCTTAAGCTGTATTCTACTTATTCTGTACCTCAGAACATTCATATATCGCTTGAAGACTGGAACAGTTCTTATGTCTCTGCATCTTTATATAAGGGCTATATACTAAAGGTTTCAAAAGAAAACATTTTAAAGACTCGTAACGACAGATCGATTGCACCTCATATTGTTGAAGAGATTGCGGATGGCATTTTTCTTTTGAATTTTTCAAGCGACGAAGAAAGCCGTTCTGTAATGGAAAAAAGTGGTTTAGATTTTGTTGGAAAAATTCATGAGACAGAAACAAAGTCGGATGTGCTTTCATTTATGCGCCTTAGGAAATCTTCTTCATCGTTTACTGATGATCAGGAATTTATTTCAGATGCTCCTTATAAACTAAGTTCTTCAATTGAACAGAATAAAATCATTGAAGAATTGAAAAATCAAGTTCTGCAGATGGACATTCCCTTGGAACAGAAAGAAGGTCTGCTTGACAGGGTTGAACGGCGCATTGTTGTAAATCCTGAGCAGTTACGAGGAAGCAGTGTCCGCTTTGAATGTCTTGAAGCAGGTGGCATGGATTATCAGGGAAAAATTCGCATTATAGAAGATGCCATTCAGTCAAAGGTTTTGCTGGAAATGCATCTTGAAAACGAAGATACTTTTGTCGGCATGCCTGTAATGCTTGTAAAGCATGAAAACGATGCTGATGTAGAAATGTCTTTTGATGATGATTCTTCTAAAATTGTAACGGTGGGTAAAATCTCCTACCTTAAGAAAATAAAGAAAAGTCTGTCATTTTCTTAAGGTTCCCTAATGGCATTAATGCAGAAGAACTTTGTCCGTTGTAAAAGATTTGTTTTTGATTTTACGGAACTTTTCTATAATGTCTTCCATTGAAAGACCTGCCTTTTCCTGTTCTGACAAGTCAAATACAATTTCTCCTGCGTCCATCATAAGAAGCCTGTTTCCGTAATCAAGTGCCTGCTGCATGTTGTGTGTTACCATCATGACGGTAAGATTATATTCTTCTGCAAACTTACGTGTTAAATCCATTACAACTGCTGCATTTGCAGGATCGAGTGCAGCTGTGTGCTCATCTAAAAGAAGCAGGTCGGGTTTTGACATGACTGCCATTAACAATGTCAGGGCTTGTCGTTGTCCACCTGAAAACTGCTCTACATTGTCGTTAAGCCTGTCTTCAAGTCCCATGTTCAGTTGCGAAAGCTGCTGCTTGAACTGTTCCCTCATTTTATTGTTAAGGCTTATTTTTAGTCCCTTAAAGCCTTTTTTTGAAGCAATAACCATGTTGTCTTCAAGCGACATTTTTCCGGCAGTGCCAAGAAGGGGATTCTGAAAAATTCTTCCTATATATTTTGCACGCTTGTATTCTTTGTCTTTTGTGATGTCGATTGTTTCAGTACCTGTGTTCAAAACTATTGAACCGTGCGTCGGCAGAAGAGTACCTGCAATGATATTGTAAAGCGTAGATTTTCCAGCTCCGTTTGAGCCTATGACGGTAATAAAATCTCCTCGGTTGATTTTAAGGTTTATGTGCTTAAGCGCTTCATTTTCGTCTGGAGTATTTGCATTAAATGTAATGCCGACGTCGGTGAGTGTAATCATTTCTTTTTCCCTATTTTGAGCTTTGTAATGATCAGACAGATGATGATTAGAATTCCTGTGACAAGTTTCAAATCGTTCGGTGTAAGGTTTATGTGATGTCCGTATGTCCTTGCAAGAATCATGAGCGCCCTGTATATGCATGAGCCTATGAGTACACGCAGTGTCTGCATGCTGATTTTATTTGAGCGCAGAACAAATTCTCCTAACATAAGGGATGCAAGTCCGCTGACTATTGTTCCTGTTCCCATGCCGACATCTGCAAATCCGTTGTACATTGCCGCAAAAGAACCTGCAAGGGCTGCAAGGCCGTTTCCAAAACATATTCCGATAGTTCTGAGTGTATTCGGATTAACTCCTTGAGAAATGACAAGCTGTGGGTTTGCTCCTAACGCTCCCATTGTAAGCCCCATGTCTGTATGGAAAAACAAATCGAGCAGGGACTTTAAGATGAATACAAATACTAAGAGAAATACTACAATGCCCCAGTTAGGATCAATGTCTGGCGTAATGTCATACATCTTGTCGATTATGGAAGAAAAAAGTGTAGGAATTCTAAGGAACGATACGTTTGCCCTGTTTGACATGATGCGCAGATTTATGGAATAAAGCATTGTCATTGTAAGGATTCCTGCAAGAAGATCTGGAATGTGCAGTTTCGTATAGATTGCGGTTGTTACAAGTCCTGCGATCATCCCTGCTGCAAAGGCAATGAGCATTGCAATAGGAATTGGAACTCCTGAGACAAGACAGGCTGCCAGGACACAGGCCCCCATTGGAAATGATCCGTCAACAGTCATGTCACAGAAATTAAGGACTCTGAACGTGCTGAATACACCCAGAACCATTATGCCGTAAATTAAACCTTCTATAAGTATACTTGAAATCATAAATTAAACGTGTTCGAAATTAATAAATGAAAATTCAGGAACATAAAAATATGTTCCTGGTTTTTCACTCATTTTGAAGTTTTTAAAAATGAACCTATGGCGGTCAGAATAGTGTTTACAGAATCTTTTCCTGCAGAATTAAGCTGCTGGTTGTTTCCTGAGGAATCGGTAAATCCCTGCTTAAGGATTGAACTGAGCACTGTCTGCATAATGGAAGCAAACTGTGGTGAACTTGTAATTGCCTTTATTGCTTCATTGATTAAATTTGACGTTGCAGAAGTTGCCTGAGCAGCCTGTGTTCCTGAAGAAGCAAGACTTGCAATGCTTCCTATCATTCCAAGCAGGTTTGAAGAGCCTTTTCCCGAAGAAACGGAAGCCTTTAAGTTCTTTGCATCGCTTTTTGCCGAATTTACCAATGCAGTTGCTTTCTGAATGTTTTCACAAAGAACGGAAGCTTTGCTTGTTGCAAGAGCCTTTAAATCTTTTGATGAAGTTGCGGCGTTTGCAATAGCCTTTAAATCTGCTGCACTAAATAACTGATTTGCCATAAAAACCTCTGTCTTTTATTATAACAGACGCTATTTATTTGTCAAATGACCGTTTTCAAAAATCATGTTTGCCTGATTGATGTATGACTGTGGTATTGTAATTCCACACTCTTTGAGTGCATCAAGATCAAAAAGAAGATCCTTGTCACTAGGCTTTGTCATGAATTTTACAGGAATCTGTGCCGGCTTTTTCCCGTCAACGACAATTTCTTTTATGATGTCACCTGTTGCAAGTCCTGCCTTGTAATAGTTGAATCCGCTTGCAATGGCAATTCCTCCAGACATTGCGCCTGTTACGTCAGCAGAATATATAGGTTTTTTGGCTTTGTTGAATACTGCAATGAGGGCAGGCAGTGCGCTGAAAACTGTATTGTCTGTAGTAAGGTAAATGCCGTCAACTCTGTTTACTATAGACTCTGAAGCCTGCTTTACTTCATCAGACTTTGTAATGCTCTGTGTAACAAGTTTAAGTCCTGCTTTTTCACAGCCTTCTTTTACCTGTTCAAGGGAGCTTATTGAATTTGCTTCATCACTTGTATAGATGTATCCCAAAGTCTGAATGCCGGTGAGTTCCTTGAACATTCTTATGTCTTCGACAGTAGGAACTGCATCGCTAAGACCTGTAATGTTTCTGTAGCCGTGATTAACGTCATTTACAAGACCGGCTCCAACAGGATCTGTTATGCAAGAAAATACGACAGGCTTGTTCTTTATTGTGTTTGCAAGGGCTACTGCTACTGGAGTGGCAATACCTACAGCAACGTCAACCTTCTGACTTTTATATAAAGATGCAATCTGAGCGGCTGTACTTACATCTCCATTTGCATTCTGAAGATTGTATTCTGCTTGAATTCCAAGTTCGTTAAGCCTGTCCTGAATGCCTTTTTCAATCTGATCAAGAGCAGGATGCTGTACAATCTTTGCAATGCCAATCTTAAGTTTTTTCTGTTTTTTTTCGGCTGCAAATGTTGTCATTGATGCAAAAAAAGCAAGAGCCATGATGCTGCAGAGTAGTTTTTTCATATAATGGTCTCCATAAAAATTAAGTTATTCTTTATATAAAGAAAGTTACTGCTAAAAGTAACGATTGTCAACCTGTTTTATAGATTTTTTATATGCAATATGATAGAATTAGGTATGGAACACCCAAAAATATGTCTGACGCTCACAGGAAGGACACTGGAAGAAGATTTAGAGATTCTGGATAAATACCGGAAATATATTGATATTGCTGAACTGAGGGCAGACTTTCTTTCTGAAGATGAACGCCTTTATGTAAAAAGATTTCCCCAGATTGCAGGGGTGCCGTGCATTCTGACAATACGGCGCGTTGAGGATGGCGGACAGTTCAAAGAGGGTGAAGCTTCTAGAACTATGCTGTTTGCAAGGGTTCTTGCCTTGACGGAAGACGGAAATCCCAAGAACTTTGATTACATTGATTTTGAAGAAGATTTTCATATTCCTTGCCTTCAGGATGCAGCTGTTGCATTCGGAACAAAGGTTATTAGAAGTTTTCACGACATGCAGAATCCTGTCAGAAATATTCGTGAAAAACTTGATTCCCTTAAGCAGACAGGATTTGAGATTCCTAAGATTGCATTTATGCCGCATACTCTCGATGACGTTACTAATCTTTTTGAGGAAGCCGAAAAACTTGATGATGATAATCACATTCTGGTAGCTATGGGACCTCTCGGCGTGCCTTCACGTATTTTAAGTGCAAAGTTAAAGAATTTCCTGACATTTACGTCTCCGGCAGAAACAAATTCTAAGGTTTCTAATTTAGGACACATGGATCCTATTACGCTTAATGAAATTTATCACTTTAAGTCAATTGATAAGGATTCTTCCATATACGGTATTACCGGATGGCCTCTTGCGGCAACATCCAGTCCTCAGCTTCACAATGCTGGCTTTGAAGAACATCACTTGAATGCCGTATACATTCCTGTCCGGGCAGAAACATTTGAGCAAGCGTTTCATTTTGCAAACTCAATCGGCATAAAAGGCATGTCTGTAACAGTTCCCCATAAGGAAGCTGTCATGGAACGGGTTTTTTACAGTGAAGACAAGGTTGATACTATAGGGGCAAGCAATACGATTGTCCGTGGTAATGACGGCATGTGGAAAGCTTACAATACGGATGCTTCTGGTTTTGCCCGCTCTCTGATGGAATTTACAGGACTTACGACTCTTGCAGGAAAGAAAGTTTCGATTATTGGAGCTGGAGGAGCTGCAAAAGCTGTTGCCTTTGCCATAAAAAAGCTTCATGGTAAGGCATGTATTTTTAACAGGACTGTAAGCAAGGCAAAGGATCTTGCTGAAAAGTATGGTTTTGAATATGCAGGACTTCCTACAGATCCTTCGGATGACAGTCTGAAACTTGCAAGAAAATATAACAACATAATAATCCAGACAACATCTAAGGGGATGGGGTGCAGAGGTCCGTCAACAGTTGAAAACGATCCTTGGTTTTACTATAAGTTTACAGGAAAGGAAATTGTTTTTGACATTATTTACGTGCCAGAGACAACACCTATCATGTCCAGGGCTCTTGAGGCAGGATGCCGCATTTGTAACGGGTACGATATGTTGTGCTATCAGGGATATGAACAGTTTGAGCTGTTCACCGGCAAGAAATATTAATGAAACGAAATCCATTAATGTAATTTGGAGGAAATAAATGTCTTTATCTAAAGATGAACAGAAGATTCTTGCTGCAAGTTCTGCAGTGGATACATTAATTACTGAAGGAAAAATTTTTAGCGGCATGAAGATAGGTCTTGGCACCGGCTCTACAGCAATGCCTGCCGTAAAGCGTCTGGCAGAACGGATTGCAGACGGAACTCTTCATGACATAAAGGCTGTTGCAACAAGTTTTCAGACAACTCTTGCCTGTGAAGAACTGGGCATTCCGGTGTATACGTTAAATGACCGTGCCATTGTGGGGCAGTTGGATCTTGCCATTGACGGTGCAGATGAAATAGGCATTGGAAACTCACTCATAAAAGGTGGCGGAGCGGCATTGCTCAGAGAAAAAATCATTGCGTATAATTCTAAGTTCTTTGCTATTGTAGCTGATGAGTCAAAAGCCGTAACATCTCACGGAACAGGATTTGCCCTGCCTGTTGAGATTATTGCTGAAGCAAGGGTTCCTGTTGAAAAAGCTCTTGGTGCGCTTGGTGCAGAATGTACTTTAAGGGAAGGTGTTAGAAAGGCAGGACCTGTAATTACAGACAATGGAAACATGATATTGGACTGCCTGTGGAAAGCTCCTGTAAATGCATCTGAAATGGAAGATAAAATAAACGCAATTACAGGTGTAGTTGAGTGTGGTTTTTTTACAAAACTGCACCCGGTTGCGTTTATTGCACATGCGGACGGAAGCGTTGAAGTGCGCCGCTAAATGATTATTCTACTGTTTCCTGATATTCAACTCTGTCCTTAACGTACAGGGTGAGTGTTGTGCCCCGTGCAACGGAGTATGGAATTGTAATGCTGCTGCCGGGGTGCGAAAAGTTTATGAGAACAGTCGTTTTTCCGTTTTTATCGGTAGATTCCAGCCTTACTGGTACTGGGAACGGATATTCCAATAGATTGTGCGTAAGAATTCCGTTTGCAATTGTATCTGATTCTGTCAGTGGAGAAATTGCAAACTGAGCGCTTACATGACTGTATGCCTGAGTGTTATTGCCTTTCATGTCTTGATAGACTACAGTTCCCCATTTTTTTGAATCATCAGCAGAGGCTGGGGTAAAGTCAAAAATGAGCTTTGAACTTTCTATAGCCTTGTACAGCTGCTTTACGTTCATGCCTTCAACTTCTGGAACAGATACCATTTCTACTTTGTTGCCGCTGCTTACAATAAAATGTAGTGTAGTTGCATCTGAAATGTAAGTTCCTGCCTCCGGGAACTGTGCAAGTATTGTTCCCTGCTCGCTTGAATCCTGCTTGTATACAGGGGCTGCTATTTTAATAACGGAACTGTCACCGTCAAACAAAGTCCTAAGGCGGGGAAGTACGCTGTCTATGTTCTGTCCCTGATAGTCTTCTATCCTGTCTATTGCAACTCCCCTGCTGACTGTCAGTGTAACGCGGCGGTACGCTTTTACAATGGCTCCTGCTTCAGGACTCTGTGCAAGAATTGTATTTGTGTCGCCTGGCATGTCGGAATACCTGAGGTTTATTTTTGCATATAATTCTTTCTGCTGCATTTCCAGCAGTGCTGTTGTAAGGGTTTTACCGACAACATTAGGCACCATAACCTGCTCTGCACCTTGTACTACTGAAAAGAATACTGCAAGGCAAGCTGCAACCATAACTATAAAAGTTACGATTATTGTAAATACAAGTGGCTTGCCCCCATTTGAAAGATTTCCTACCTGCTCTTTAAAACTAAATCCAAATTTTTTACCCATATATATTCCTTTTGTGAACCGAGAGTTTCTATTCTAAAACAGAACCAATAAAGTTTCTGCTGCCGTTCATGAATGACTTGTAATCCATGGCTTTTTTTGCCTGCCATTGCAGTTCTGTAGCAATAAGAATGCCGTCCCCAGTCTGAATGAGAATGCCCCTGTGCTTTGCGTAAGAAAGTACTGTACCAGGAACTGCATTTGTGTTTTTCGGAATGGAATTGTCCTGAGCCGCAATTTTTGTTGCTGACGCTCCCTTTAGTATTCTGAGCTGCACGCCGTTGGCTGTTGTAAAGCATCCCGGCCAAGGAGTGTAAGCCCTTATCTGCGCATCAATCTTTTCTGCTGAATCTTTCCAGTTTATTTTTCCGTCTTCTTTTTTTATTATGGTGCAATAACTTGGTGTTCCTTCCTGCGGAGTTGCATCTGGCAACATTCCTGTACGCGCAGTCTGTCTAAGGATGTTTGTAATTGCTATGGCTCCATACAAAGCCGTTTTGTTTAGCAGCAGCTCAGCCGTTTCTGTGCCTGCAAGACCCATCCTTTCTTCATAAATTACATCGCCTTCGTCAATGCCAAGAGCCATTTTCTGAATTGAAAAGCCTGTTTCGGAGTCTTGATTAAGGATTGCAGCATTTACTGGCGTTGCACCTCTGTATTTCGGAAGCAAGGAAGGGTGAAGGTTGATGCCGCCATGCTTGAACAGCGACAGGAATTTTGGCCCAACAATGTGACCGTAAGCAAAGCAGACGTAAATGTCTGGCTGCAAAGCGGCAAGCTCTTCTCTTTCAGCTTCTTTAATGTGTTCTGGTGTAAGTATCTTTATATTGTCTTCGCGGGCTTCATTCCAAATACCTGCATATTTTGCCACGTCAGTCGGAATGAGATCCTTGTGCCTTCCCTGAGCAGAAGGAGGATTAGTAAGTATTCCCACAATCTTATACTGCTCTTCCTTCACTGAAGAAGTCATTGACATGGCACTGTCTTTAAGAATGAGTTCAAGAGATTTTGCTGAGGCCGCCGGACTGCCTCCGTATATGACTCTTAGCATTTAGTTTCCTTTTTTTCTGCTCTGGCTGCAATCTTTGCTTCTATGCTTCGCTTTTTTGCGGCTTTTGCAGCTTCTTTTTTTGCGGCTTTTGCAGCTTCTTTTTTTGCGGCACGTTCTGCCCTTCGCTTGAATTGTTCGGCTGTTTTTTCTGCAAATTCCTTGTCGCCCCTGTCAATGTAGAGAACCCCATTCAAGTGGTCGTTTTCATGCTGTATGACACGAGCCAGCAAATCTTTTGCGTCTTCAATGACAAATCTCTTGCCCTTTTCATTTATTGCAGAAACAGTAATTGTTGAAGGGCGCTGAATGTTTTCGTATACACCAGGAATTGAAAGGCAGCCTTCCTCGTAATCTACAAGATCATCGGAAGTCTTTATGATTTCCGGGTTGATGAACACTCTTTTTACATCATCATCTGCCATTATTACAAAAAAACGTTTGGCAATGCCCACCTGCGGTGCTGCAAGACCGACTCCGTTTGCACTTACCATAGTATCGAACATTTCGTTCAGCAGCGCACGAAATTCGTCATTTATTTCTTCCGGCTTTACAGGCTCACATTTTTGTCTGAGAACTTCTTCACCTAATTTGCATATTTTCATTTTGCTTGCTCCAAAAAAGAATCTAACCGTAATTTTGCAGAATTAGCATGCCCCATGAGACCTTCTGCAATGCCTAGCTGTTCTGCAGCTCGTGCAGAGTCAATGCCACCTTTACTTCCTGCCACGGTTCTTAGTGTCGTGACTGTTTTCAGGAATACACGGACTGAAAGACCTCCGGTAAAGCGAGCGCTGCCTGATGTTGGAAGTGTGTGGTTCAAGCCTGCTGCATAGTCTCCGAATACCTCTGCAGAATTATGACCGATGAACAGAGAGCCGTAATTATGTACGAGTGAAAGGATTTTCTTTTGCTCAGGTGTGTCTTCCATTGCAATTTCAAGATGTTCAGGAGCTTTTCTGTTTGCTATTTCTGCTGCCTGCTCCAGAGAGTCTGTGATTATGATTCTTCCGAAGTTTTCAATGCTTTGAGAAGCAGTAGACTTTGTTTCAAGAGTTTCAAGCTGTTTTTCGATTTCCTGAGACACTCGTTCTGCAAGAGCCTTGTCTGGAGTTGCCAGTACAGGTTGAGCAACAACATCGTGTTCTGCCTGTGCAAGCAAGTCTGCGGCCACCCATTGTGGGTTGGCGGAACTGTCAGCAATGATGAATACTTCTGTAGGACCTGCAAGCATGTCAATTCCTACTGTACCATAAACAAGACGCTTTGCTTCTGCAACAAACTTATTTCCCGGTCCTACGATGACATCTGTATGAGGAATGCTTTCTGTTCCGAAAGCTAAGGCTGCAATTGCCTGAGCTCCTCCACATGCATAAGCCTTTGTTACTCCACAAATATAGGCAGCTGCCATTATGTTTTCATCTGCATAAGGTTTGCCGCCAGTAAAAGACTTTCCCGGAACCCCTGCTCCAGAATTCTTTGCCTGTTCCGCATCATCTGGATGAACGCGAGGAGGCGTGCAGAGGATTATTTCTTTAACACCAGCGGCGACAGCTGGCGTAACAGTCATGACAACTGTTGAAACAAGGGGAAATCTTCCTGCTGGAACGTAAACCCCAGCTTTGTCTACAGGAATGTTTTTTTGACCTGTAAAAAGTCCTTCGGCAAGTTCTACTTCAAAATCATCAAACGAATCTTTTTGCTTAAGGGCAAATTTAAGAGCCAGTTCATGAGAATAACATAATGAATTATACAACTGAGGATTGTCTTTTTTCATTTTATCAGCTGCGGCTTTGAGGGTTTCCATTGGAATTTCAAAGCTTGCAGGTGATGAAACGTCGAATTTTGCACTATATTCGTGTAAAGCTGCATCTTTACGGGACTTAACATCCTTTAAAACATCCCGGACTGTATCTATTGAATTTCCAAAATCACGTCCATCAAAGAAACTTTCCTCTATTTCACTGGCTTTTTGAATTGTAATCATGATTCGTTTCCTTTAACAATGCTTAAAAATAGTGGTAAAAGTATATCACAAAATGCGTTGAACTTCTATAGTTTTAGGGATATATCCTGTGGATTTCATGCTCTAAGTTCTTCACAGGCAATTTTTCTATTTGTAATTTACTGAATATTATATATAATGGAAGTATTATTGTCTGAAGAGTTGTATGGGGGAAATCTTTGATAGAACTTTTTCAACTGCGTTATTTTATGGAAGTGGCAAAACGTCAGCATGTCAGAAAGAGTGCTGAAATTCTTCATGTAACACAGCCTGCCGTAACCAATGCAATTCACCGCCTCGAAGCAGAACTTGGAGCAGAACTTTTTGTTGCAAGTGGCAGGAATATACGTCTGACACCATGCGGTGAATTTTTGTATCAGGAAATTGTACCGTTCATGGCATCAATTGAAACTTTGCCTGACAGGATAAAGGAAGTTTCTTCCTTTGAGAATGCAACAGTAAGGCTTAATATTCTTGCGGCGTGGACTTTGATAACGGAAGCTATTATTGAGTATCAGCGTATTGATAACAAGCTTCATGTCCAGTTGATTCAGAATGAGCAGAATGACCTTGCGGACATTACTGTTTCTACAGTCCAGCATTACCGCCACAAGAAAAAAGATTTGGACAATGTTTTTGTGTGTACGGAACCGATATATCTTGCTGTTCCGAATATTCCAAGATTTCAGGATAAAAAATCTGTTTCTCTTAAAGATGTAAAGGACGATGGTTTTATTCAGCTTGCTGGCTCAAAGAACCTGCGTTCCATTTGTGACCACTTTTGTTCACTTGTAGACGTGAATCCTCGTGTACAGTTTGAAAGTGACAGTCCTACAGCTGTAAAGAATATGATTGGAGCAAACATGGGCATTGGGTTTTGGCCGGGATTTTCCTGGGGAAAGGTGGACACAGACCGCGTTCTGTTAAAAACTGTAGAAGGAGTTCATTGCAGCCGTGACATTGTAATCAGCAAAAGAAAAAATAGGATTGAAAACATAAGGATTGACTTGTTTTATAATTGGCTTACAAAATATGTAAAGATTTATAGTCAGCGGTGCTAAAAAGTTGTATATTGAATCCATATTGCAATAGGAGATTTTATGCAAGGTACTTTTTGGTCGCTTGTTCCCGCCATTGTAGCCATAGTTTTGGCTCTGCTTACAAAGGAAGCGTATAGCTCTTTATTTATTGGGATCATCATGGGAGGCCTGTTTTTTTCGGGCTTCAGTTTTACAGGTACGCTGGCACATGTCTTTAAAGACGGTCTGGTAGCCCAGCTTTCAAATTCTTACAATGTAGGAATCCTTGTTTTCCTTGTATTCCTTGGAATTATAGTCTGCCTCATGAATAAAGCTGGCGGTTCTTCAGCTTTCGGACAATGGGCTTCTGAACACGTAAAAAGCCGCGTTGGCGTGCAGCTTGCAACAATCCTTTTGGGTGTTCTCATCTTTATTGATGACTACTTTAACTGTCTTACAGTTGGTAGTGTTATGCGCCCTGTTACTGACAGGCAAAAAGTTTCCCGCGCAAAGCTTGCATATCTCATAGATTCAACAGCGGCGCCAGTCTGCATTATTGCTCCAATCTCATCATGGGCAGCCGCTGTTTCTGGCTTTGCACCAGAGGGCACAAATGGACTCATGCTTTTTATTCGTGCCATTCCATATAATTACTATGCAATTCTTACCATAATAATGATGGTTTTTCTTGCTGTTTTCAAACTGGACTATGGTCCAATGGCAGTCCATGAGGAAAATGCAAAAAAAGGAGACCTTTTCACTGTTGCCTCAGCACAGAATGAAAAAGAGGATGCTTCTACAGTTGTTGGAAAAGGTAAAGTAATAGACCTTGTTCTGCCTATTATTGTTTTGATTGTTTCATGCGTTGTCGGCATGATTTACACTGGTGGTTTTTTCTCTGGTGAAAGTTTTGTAAACTCTTTTGCAAACAGCGATGCTTCTGTAGGTCTTGTGCTTGGTTCGTTCGGAGGACTTGTCGTTACCCTTGCATTCTATATTGTGCGCCGAGTACTTCCTTTTAAGGAGTGCATGTCTTGCATTACAGAAGGCTTCAAGGCTATGGTTCCTGCCATTACAATTCTTGCACTGGCATGGACTCTTAAGAGCATGACAGATTCATTGGGAGCAGCATCTTATGTTGCAGGTCTTGTTGCAAAGACAGCTGGTACTCTTTTGTATTTCTTGCCTGCTGTTGTATTTGCAATTGCATGTCTGCTTGCATTTGCTTCTGGTACAAGCTGGGGCACATTCGGAATCCTCATTCCTATTACTTTGACAGTATTCCCTCTGTCAGATGGAAATCCTCTTTCTATTATATGTGTTGCCGCATGTATGGCTGGTGCTGTATGTGGTGACCACTGCTCGCCTATTTCAGATACAACAATCATGTCTTCAGCAGGTGCAAAATGTGACCATCTCACACATGTTTCAACACAGTTGCAGTATGCTGTTTCTGTAGCTTTGGTTAGCTTTGTAACATATATAATTGCGGCTTTCGTAAAGAACGCTGTTGTTTCTTTGCTTATTGGAATTGTTTTGATGATTGCATTCCTGAGCGTAATAAAAAAGATAAAAAATAGATAACAATAGATAAAAAATAGAAATGGGGGTTGCTATAGTATTTGCTATGGCAGCCCCTTTTTTTTACCTGTCAGACAGCCTATTCCTTTACGGAACCACTTGTAAGGCCTGCAACAATCTGTCTCTGTGCAAGAGCATAGAATATGATTACAGGAATGAGCGACAATGTGAGGTAGGCAAGAACCTGAGCCCAGTCCGTTGAGTACTGTCCTTGGTACTGCATGACACCAAGTGGCAGTGTAAATTTTTTCTGATCATTCAAAACTAGCAGAGGTAAAAGGAACTGGTTCCAGCTACTAACCAGTGTAAGAACTGCAATTGTCGTGATGATTGGCTTTGAAAGAGGAAATACCATTCTGACCAAAAAGCCCAGTCTGCCACAGCCGTCAATTGTAGCAGCTTCTTCCAGATCCATAGGAATCTGAGCAAAGAAACTTCTTGTCAGCATGGTGTTGAATGCCAGACTGAACGCAGCCTGCGGAAGCATGACTCCCAAATACGTATCAATCAGACCGACTTTGCGCATCTGCAAGTACATAGGCAGAATTGCAACTGCGAGTGGGAACAGCAGACCCAGCAGGAAGTAATTGTAAAAAAGTTCCCTTCCCCAGAACTTAATGCGTGCGAATGTAAATCCTGTAAGACAGCAGAGAATAATTTCAATAACAACGGTTCCTGCCATGATTATAAGAGAATTTGCAAGATTTGCAAAATATGAAGAACTCGTAGGGTTCAGAATTTTTGCAAATGTTTCAAGCTGCCATTGTTTAGGAAATCCGAATGGATTACCACGCAGTCCGCCTGTTGTCTTAAAGCCACCCCATAGCATTACCCAAAGCGGAAATAGCGTATAAAAAGCGATAATTCCAAGAAACAGTATCTTAAAGACTTTATACCATATATTTGTATTTGTTTTGTTCATTTTGCACCTCATTCGCCTTTGGTAATAAGTTTTTGATACACAGTATTGAAGGTGACACATATAACAAAGATTATAATAGCCGCTGCACTTCCGTATCCCATCTGTGTGCGGACAAAGCCGAACTTATACAGATACGTAACCATGGTTTCCGCAGCGTTTACAGGATCTCCTTGTCCCATGGCCCATATAATGTCGAATGTCTGCAATGAACCGATTATGCAGAAAAACACCGTAACTACAATTGTAGGAACAAGCAATGGAATGATGATGAACAGATTGAGCTGGAGAGGAGAAGCTCCGTCAATTGCCGCAGCCTCGCGGATATCATCAGAAATGCCCTGCAGGGCAGCAATATACAAAATCATGTACAGTCCGAAATATTTCCAGATAACAACTACGAATATCGCGGCAAAAACCGTTTCTGGTCGCCCCAAAAATGCAAAGTCTGTTCCCGCCGGAAAGAGATTTTTTAAAAACGAATTTGACAGTCCGTACTGAGGATGATAAATAAATGTCCAGACAGTACCGGCAACGACTTCGGAAACAACATACGGAATAAAATATATTGTACGCAGCCCAACATTTACAGTTGTCTTTGAAGAAATGTTGAGTGCAAGGATAAGCGCGATAGGAAGCTCAATTAAGAGCGAGAAAAAAATGATTTTCCCATTGTTTATAAATGCTTTCCAGAATATTGGATCTGCTAAAATGTTTTTAAAATTTCCCAATGCAACAAATTTTGTTTTTCGTCCTACGTTAGGTCCTAAGAGCGCACCCATACCATTCCATTTAAAAAGACTGTAAAAGGCAGCTCTGAAAACTGGTAATACGACAAAGAACGAAAAAAGAATTAGAGGCACTATTAAAAATGCCATAGCTGTCAAAAAATTTTGCTTTTTATTAACTAACATGTACATTCCTCGGTGAGTAAAAAAAATGGAATTCCTAAAAAAGGAGGTATTTTTTAGGAATCCCTAAGCATTAACAAAGATGATTATTTATTTGCTTCCCAAGATTTCTGAATCTTGTCACAAGCCTGCTGTGGTGTCATTGTACCAGCAAAGATACCTGCTGTAGCATCCTTGATGTCTTCACCAACTGCAGAAGGGAGGAACTGATCATAATACAACTGATAGTATTTTGCTTCTGAAACAGCCTTTACAACTTTCTTTGCATTGTCATCTATCAAATCATCATAACCTGGCAAGATAGGAATACCGTTAAGGTCTTTGATGATGATCTTATAGTTTTCTGGCTCATAGAATGAAAGCAAGAATTCAACAGCTTCATCTGGAGCGTCTTTTCCGATACAGTAACCGTTACCACCACCCTGTGCGTTTACGAGTTCGTCTTTTCCGCCTTCAATCATAGGAAATGGCATGAACCCGAATGGATCTCCGCCTCCAGTTGTAGAATTGTCACGACCTGTAGAAGGTGCCCACTGGCCCATTAATGTAATGGCAGCTTTTCTGTCTGCTACAAGAGCTTCCTGTTCTGTCTGGCTTGTTGCCATGAAACCTTCTTGGAAAGGTTTTGTATCAACAAACTCCTTGAGCATTTCCATAGCTTTGAGGAAAGAGCCTTTGTTGAAAGCACCTCCGTTTGTTCCATTGTATGCATTAAGGAAGTCTTCCTGACCACCAAGACGCTGTGCAATGTATGTCCACCAGTAGTGTCCTGTCCAAGTTTCCTGTTCTCCAAGAGCTATAGGAGCATATCCTTTTGCCTTAATCTTTTTGCAGCTGTCAAGGAATTTTGTCCAAGTTGCAAAATCATCTGTAGTAAGTCCGCATTCCTGAAGGATAACTGGGTTGTACCAGAAACCTACGACACCCATATCGTAAGGAAGACCAAACTGTTTGTTGCCGTCAGCGTAAACACCCATGGCACCTTTACCAACCTGTGCTACGTACTTGTTGTTTTTTACAAGACCAGAAATGTCGCGGAGCATTCCAGCATCTTCCTGATCGTACATAACGCCACCACCCCATGAACGGAATACATCTGGTGACCAGCCTGACTGCATTACAGTTGAAAGCTTCTGTTTAAAACCATCGTTTGCAATAACGGTAATTTCAATTTTTACACCTGGATGCTTTGCTTCAAATCTGTCAGCAATAGTTCGCCAGGCAGCCTGCTGTTCCTCTGTTGTATCCAAATGCCAGAAAGTGATTGTTTTTGTCTGACTTTCGGCAGAAGATGATGTTGTTGCAGATTCGTTCTTTTTATCAGAACCACTACACATTGTCAAAAATAATGCTCCTGTTATGGAACAAAGAAGAACTCCTAAGAATTTTAAGCTTTTTTTCATTTGTTACTCCTATGATGAAAGCGGCAACCGCTTACCTGTAATTTAGTATAAACTTGCATTATAGCGGTGTCAAGTTTTTTGAGGATTCCTTTAGTCTTAAAGTGACAATAGAGTTTCTTAAGAACTTGTGACACAACTTCTTAAGAGATTGCAACTAAATCTCTTAAGAAGTTGCAACTAAATCTCTTAAGAAATTGCGAGTAAATCTCTTAAGAAGTTGCAACTAAATCTCTTAAGAAATTGCGACGTAATTTGTAATAGAGTTTTTATGCAAGAATTTTTCCAAAAATTTGGACCAAAAGTATATATCATGGAAACTATATATGTAAGGAGATTTTAATGAGAAAAATCAAACCATTTGAAGACCTTACATTTCATGATGACTTCATGTTCGGGCTCGTCATGCAGGACAAGGAAATTTGCCGGGAAGCTTTGGAATGCCTGCTTGGAAAAAACATCCAGAAGATTGAGTACACGGAACCTCAGAAAAGCCTTAACACTTTCTGTACGTCCCATGCCATAAGGCTTGACGTGTACGTGGACGACGGAAGCACTGTCTATGACGTTGAGGTACAAAACAAGAACGAGAAGAATCTTGGACGGAGGACGCGGTACTATCAGGGAATTATGGATGTTGACTCACTTGAAAAAGGTCGTGTCTACACTGAGCTTAAGAACAGCGTGATAATATTCTTATGTACGTTCGACCCTTTCAAAAAAGCGATTCCATGCTATACTGTAAAAAGGGAATGCCTGCAGGATAGGAGCATCGGAATAGATGACGGGGCTATCGTACACATATTCAACTGCACGGCCTATGAAAAGGTGAATAACGAAAGTTTAAGGGCATTCCTTAAGTTCGTACAGACTGACACAGCTGAATCAGAGTTTACGAGGAGGATAGGCAATATGGTAGAGACACAGAAAGCAGTAGAGACAAACAAAAAATTTTATCTTTCATGGAGCCTGCATGACACTGACGTAAGGCTTGAGGGCCGTGAGGAAGGCATTCGCATTGGAGAAAAGCGAGGTAAAAAAGAAGGCATGAAACAGGGCATGAATGAAAAGGCTGTTGCGAGTGCCAGAAATTTTCTTGCAATGAATGTATTGACTCATGAGCAGATAGCCAAAGGTGTTGGTCTGCCGATTGAGAAAATTGAAGAGCTGGCACAGGAGATGTCTGAAAAATGACACTGCTTAAAAAAACTAAAGCGTCAAAGTCAGACTATTAAAACAAATACTTCCATGACACTGGAACATTGGCGGCGTAGGAGCCTTCTCCGTCAAGCCAGTACTGCAAGTTTGCCTTTACAGTGAACGTGTTGCGCCCAGTTACGTAGACAATGCACGGCTGCAGCTGCACCATTGGCGAGGCAACTTCTGCCTTTCGCTTCGTACTATGGCGTGCACCAGAACCTTTCTTTGTGTAAAAGTAATACGTTCCGTCTTTATACATTATGGTGTCTTCCTGTTCCTGCTCGCGATAGCGCGTATAACCAATGCCGCCTTTAGTCTTGTTGCCAAAGTCCAGCGCAATACCAGTAGCAAGCGCTACATTGAACTTGCCAGGCAAAAGGTCGTAGCCCAGCTTTGCACCTGCGTACAGGTCATAGATTGACTGCGTCTTTACAAGATTGAACAGGCTTTCAAAGGCAGCAGTAAAGTCACCGAAAGCGGCAGTCGCCATAAGGTTTGCCCTGTGGTGACCCGTAATGAACACCCTCTCGCATCCTGTGCCGTCAAAGTCTAAAAAGCTTACGCGCGTAGCCTCGCCGTTGTACGTGTAGCCGGCACCCATATTTACAAATGCAACCTGTGCGTCTGCATAAAGACCGTAGGAGCGGAGCGTGCGGTTAAGGATATTGTGAACGGACGCGCCCACAGTAATCATGTCCAGCACCCTTGCAGCTGCACTAAAGTTTACGCAGAACCTGTAGTCGCTTTTCTTGTCTGGCGTAATCCATGTAATCTTGCCCGTACCTGCAGTGTCCTCGTACTCCGCGTTGAGCAGATTAGGAATGCTCATGAAGCTGAATTCCATAGGGATTTCAAGACCCAAGCGCAGCCAGTCCACAGGCTTAAAGAGCACGCCGAAGCCGTCGCCCTGCATCTCAGATGCAGAAAGCCACTGGTCAACAATAGGCAGCTGACCACCTGCAATCCTTACGCTGTGGTGCAGGTTAAAGTCCACTATGTCAAACGGAGTAAAACGTACGTACCAGTTAAGGTCTGTCCATGCAAAAGAAAGGTCGTCATTGTTAAGTGCATGAGCTGGCTTTTGCCAGCCTGCATCGTAGACGTACCAGTGGTGGCCAGAGTCCTTAAGAGAGAACTCAGGTACCAGCTCCATGCCGAACCTTTCGCTTTCATAGCGGACACCCACCTTTTCACGAATGCCAGCAAATTCAGAATTATAGTTCTGCCTTATTACGTAGTTGAGGCTGTCGTTGTTGTAGGTGCGTCCGAGCACTTCAAGCGTGTCGGTGCAAACCTCATTCCAAAAGGTAAACCCCTGCGGCAGCTCATAGTCCTGCGTAGCCTGTGCAGGAGATTGCACTGCAGGACATACCATCATAAAAACAAGGCTGAAAATGGTAATATAATTCTTATATGATTTATTTTTCATCATCAAACTCCTTTTCAGACATGATTAATTAAAAACATGAACAGGAATGCCATAATACAGCTCAGAGGCAGTTATCCAAGTAAACGTTATAATCGGATTATCTCCAGGGTTCCCATAATAAATACCATAATTATTACCATAACGAAAGCTTGATGACCAATAATCTGTATTTCCTATTGTAAAACTTGTAACCTTGCCAAGAGCTTGATTAAGTTCAGTAACATTTTGAAGTATTAACTCAAGTTCATCTCTTGCAGGTAAATACCAACCGCTTGTATAGCCTGGAACCGAATAAGTATGAGCCCAATACATCACAGGATAAACTGTCGCCATATCCTCTGGTGATATCGGGAAACCGCTTCCAGTAGATGTTGTTGCTTTGTTGTATAAAATTGTATAGTTTCCGCTTCCGTCAGTTGTAGACAAAACATATAAATCTATTGCTGCAATAGACTTTGTTGACCATTTATTTTTATAACGAGCTAATCCTATACCTTTTTTTGACGCAGCATCAAACATTACGGCAACGGCATCACTCTGGTGTGCAGCAAAGTCGAAACTCGCATCATTATAGGCTGTTGCAGAGCCGTCACTAAACACGATGTCCCCCACTGCATTTGGAGAAGCTTTTGTTCCAATTCTGCCAGTCGGTGTAGAACTTGAATTTGGAGAAGTTGCCGTTCCCCCTGTTCCACTACCGCCGGTTGCTCCGCCAGAAGTGCCCCCGTTAATGCCAAAGTAGTGGTCTCCACCGTTGTCGGCAATGTAGTCGCTGCCACCAGCATCGTTCGCACAAGAGGCAAGTCCTGCCAGCAACGTACCTGCACACAGTAAGACAGTAAGGCAGGAGTTCAGTTTTTTGAATTTAGTTTTCATCTTTATGTTCCTTTTTGGTTTTATATGAATCAAGGCATTTATGTAAAGCCTTTCTCATTTCCTTTGTTCCGTCAAACAGGCTTGTCATTGCTTTCAGCAGTTCTTCTTCGTCAGAGGCATCTTCTATGTTTTTAGCTCTTGGGGGCTGTTTTTCATAGCTAAGCCGAGTATACGTATTTGTTTTTCTAGTTCTTGTTTTAAATCCCTTGCTCTTTAAAAGATCAAGAAATTCATTCCGCTGTGTTTCATTTTCAAAAGGGCCTATTTCCACTTTAAGAGAAATATTTCCCTCGTAGCTGTCGGAATCGGAGTTCTTCCACTCAAAAAAGTATCCGCAGATGTTTCCTTCCCTCCAGTCATCTGAAAGACCTCCTTCCGTCTGCCGCAGTTTCCCGTCCGTAAACGGAAAGAATTTGCTCCGTGAATGTTTTAATTCAATCAGCTGTTCATGACCTTTGCCCTTGTTGTAGTTTTCAATAAAAAGCCTTCCTGCTATAGCAATGTCGCTTTCTGCATTCTGGTTTATGTACTCAATGACTTTCTTGTACTTTCTGTATATTCCTCTGGCAAGTTCCTGATTTTCCGTATCCATGCCTGTAAGTTCCTCCAGTGCCGCAAGGTAGTATTCCAAGAACGAAAGGGCTGCACGTTCTGCCTTGCAGCTTCGCTCTTTCTTTACGAGTTTTCTTACTATTTCCAAGATTTGCTTATGTGTCAGATGGCAGTAGTCTGGTTCTGAAGGTTCGTCCTCTTCGTCCAGCGTCAAATAAACAGGAATGATGGTAGAATTTGGATTTTGCTTTTTGGCATGTTCCAGATAGTCTTTGAGCTGGTCTTTGCGCTGCCGTGAATAAATTTTATTTTCAATGAGGATAACAAAGGAGTTGCCTTTGTTCATGTTGTTTTCTGCTGCTAACGTGCATTTGACCAAAAGGTCTACACGCCTTTTTTCTTTTGATTCGGCTTCCCTGCGTACCGTAACGTAAGGTTTGGCAGTACTGGAGTGCAGTTTTGTTAGAAATGAGGTAACACTGTCCTGACTTTCTGCAAGTGCCAGCACGAACTGTTCCAGAAAGCTAAAGCCCAGGCCGTGAGATTCTTCTGGGTTCAGTAGCCACGCAAGCATGTTTGAATGTCTTATTTCGTGATTTTTAAGCTTAAGGACATCAAAGGGTGTGAATTTTGTAAGATGCGAGTCAAGTAAAAGAAAGTCTTTGTCCGCAACAAGCTGGAACAGCTGTTTTTCGTCAGTCATGCAAGCCTCCCAGTGCTTTTGGGCAGCTTACCAACTTGCACGAGTATGTTTTTCTTATGCGGTATAAAGTGCGAGCGACAGTGGTACTGGTGCCAAATATCGTCGAGTTTGCGACAGCAAACTCGGTAAGCTCGCGCAGTGACGGATAAATACAGTGGTAGCTGTAGACAATAGTGTTCGAGTTTGCGCCAGCAAACTCGGTAAGGTCGCGCGGATGAGTACCGTGGTAGCTGTAGACAATAGTATTCGAGTTTGCTGTGCAAACTCGGTAAGGTCGCGAAGCGACCGACAGCCAGTAGCCAGTAGCCAGTAGCCAGTAGCCAGTAGCCAGTAGCCAGTAGCCAG
>CAMVHR010000019.1 GCA_947167345.1 uncultured Treponema sp. | reverse complement strand
TGCTTAATACTTATGCCGATTCAAACTTCAATCCACAACTATTGACAATTTCTCCGTCTACAGGTACATCGTCAAAATGGAATTTAACAGGGTTTCCTGTTTTTGTTGCAGTTTTGGAATAGTAGCTTCCGGAAAGAGTAATCGTAAAAGTATAGGCTACGTTTGATGCTGCCCTTCCGCTGTCTTTTTGTGTCTTGATGTTTATTGAAAGTCTATCAGATGATGTGCTGTCAGATGCACCACCGCCTCCTGCACATGAAATAAATGTACAGCAAAGCAATATAGCGGTTATAGCATGGAAATACCTGTAAATGTTCATCAGCTTTCTCATAGGCTGCCTCCATTCTGCAAACTATGCAGAATAAATTTTTAGTTTACTTTTAGAATGAACTTTTAACAGATAAGAATTCCAAATATGTACTGTATATGATTATACCGTAGTTTTTGCAAAAACACAACTAAAAAATGCCGTCCGAAGGAGGTGACAGACGGCATTCAAGGACTATGTTTGAGCTGTTTCAAGAGTGACAGCTATTGAAACCTGTTTTATTGGCGGCGGTGACCATAGGATTCAAGCTCGTAATAACTCGTAGGAGGATTATCGCAACTTTTCCAAGTTCCGCCATCATTTTTTTGCCAGCCATTGGTTATTTCATAAGTCAAGTTTGGTGTGCCGGGATTTAGAATAAATGCATGGCTTTCTATATATGTAACGCTTGCAGGAATTGTTACACTGGCATTTTTTAATCCGCTCCATCCATAGAATGCGGCATCCCCGATACATTTTACTCCTGTTAAACGTATTCCTGTAACGTTTGTAGGATAGCCCGTATATGAACTGCGAGAGCCGGGAGTTAAACAATTGATTGTTTCAATCTTATTGTTAAAGTCTATTATCACATTACTTAAATTTTTACTGTTTTTAATGTTTCTAAGCAATGTTGCATAAGAAGAACTGTCAGGCAGTTTTATTACGATGCCGGAACAGCTTATGTTTTTAGGAATAGTAGTAGAAGTCGGTGCAATAGATGCCCCTTTCGCAATCATTAAATCTCCTAAGCAGGATGAAACGCTGCTTATGTTTGTCATATCTTCAGTAGTGTAAGATGTCTTTCCTGTGTTCAAGAGATTCAGGTTTGTTTTTTTACCTGTCAGCTGATATCCAGTCTGTATTTCTGTAAGTATAGGAGCAATATCAGAACAGCTATCTGTTATTATTATTGTAGGCGAGTCTGCCGTAGTTTTTTTGATGATTGTATCAATATTATCTATTTCTGAATAAGGAATTTGAATTGTTTCTTCCAGCTGATTTGAAAGGTCAATCGTAATCTTGTTTTCGCCAGAGTCTATGTTTATGACCTTGTTTCCGCTGAACATTAGTACGCTGCCAAGTTTGACCGTAACGCTTGTGTCTATGTTTTCTTCTGTTGGAACATCATCAAAATGGAATGTCACTGGGTTGCCTGTTTTTGTTGCTGTTCTGGAGTATGAAGAGCCTGAAAGTGTGAGGGTAAAGGTGTATGCTACGTTTGATGCCGCCCTTCCTCCATTTTTTTGAGTCTTGATGTTTATTGAAAGTCCTTCTGCAGAACTTCCGCCAGCAGAACCGCCTCCTGCGCATGAAAAAAATGTAAGGCAGAATAAAGTTGTAATGAGGTAGATAAAATACTTTTTCATTCAGGTCTCCTTTTTACAAATCGGATAAAATTCGCATTATTTAATAAATTTATATCACTGCTTATGTGAAAAATCAACAAAACTGGGATGAACGTCGATTTTTTGGGATGAAAAGTTTAAAAACGGTTTGCGGAAAAGATATTTTTCGTTTTTTTCTCAAAAATTTGAACCAAATGTATATATCAGGGAAACTATATATGTAAGGAGATTTTAATGAGAAAAATCAAACCATTTGAAGACCTTACATTTCATGATGACTTCATGTTCGGGCTCGTTATGCAGGACAAGGAAATCTGCCGGGAAGCTTTAGAATGCCTTTTAGGCATTAAGATTGACAGGCTAGAGTACATCGAGCCGCAAAAAACTATTGTGCCGGTGTACACATCGCACGGAATCCGTCTGGACGTGTACGTAAACGATGGTAATAAAGTCTACGATGAGCTTAGGGAAAGTATAATAATTTTCTTGTGTCGCTTTGATCCTTTCAAAAAAGGCATTCCGTGGTCCTATGATATTTGTCAAGAGCAAACTCCTGATTCCATAGTTTTACGATGCCAACTCTTCACCCGCAATCTGTGATACGGCGGGCAAAGCCCTTTTCTCATACGATGCACCTGTCTTCAGCAGTGTGTACATCAATTCCGCAAGCTTTCGCGCGACCGCCACAATGGCGACCTTCTTTCCCTTGCTCTGAACCCGTGTCATATAAAGGTATTTCTCCTTCAATGCACCGGCTTTTTTTGCCCTCACATGACTCCATGCCGCAAGAATCAGCAGAGACCTCAGGTTTCTGTTTCCGCACTTTGTTATATGTCCCAGCCTGACAACAGTACTTGATATGTCCTGCCTCGGAACAAGTCCCGTCGCTGCCCCGACTGCCGAGGCGTTCGGGAAACGAGAGCCATCACCCAGAAAGGCGACGTAGCCGGCCGCAAGCTGTTTTCCCACACCGGGAATTTCTGTCAGTCGCTCTATGTTCTTATCTCCGGCAGTTTCTCCGGCAAGCATGCCTTCGGAATCTGCAATCTGCTCCTCTATGAGGCTGAGTCTTTTCAATATTCTTTCCGCCTGAGAAAGGGATATTCCCTTCAAAGCCTTTATAGCTCCACACCTGTTTATGTCCGTTGCAAGATCCTTTTTCTTCACCTCCGTAATTCCATTTTCAACAAATACGGCATGGAGCCTGTTGATTTCCTTCGTCCTGTCATTTTTCAGCTGCCTCAGCTCTGAAAGCATCTGCCTCAGATTCTCCTCGTGTTCCGTCGGGAGTTCGACTTTCGGGAGTTCCTCGTTATTATATTTCTGAACGAGTCTCGCGAGTTTCAGCGCATCTTCCTTGTCATTCTTTTTCAGGGACCGGTAAATCAGGGCAATCCTGCTTGGGTTCAGGAGCACGACCTCGCATCCGACTTCCCGCTCCATTTCTTTCGCCATAACCATGGCAAGTGAGCAGACTTCAATTCCCACCCTGTCCGTAGGCCGGAGCTTCCTGTACAGGGCTTTCCTTCCCGAAAGGCTTGTGAGCCCTCCGGTTCCGCTGACCTTTCCGTCCGGTCCGATAACCTTCATCTCATAAGTCCGCTTCCCAAGATCGATTCCTACATTTCTTATCCCTGTCATTTTCATCTCCCATATATATAGAATGGAACCAGGAGTTAACGCTGGCAGTGGTATACCGTGCTCCTATCCGGGGTCGCAGGGTAAGACCCTGCGCCTCATTATGGTGTACGGCGGTCGGTTTTGGTTTATCTATACTTCGAGATAAGGGGCTTCCGCTGGAAACGCCTTCCTCACTCCACGGAAAGAACCTTCCGCCGACTCTCTGATTCCGTCAAATCAGAGTACCACATTTCCTTTACTTGTCATATCATACAATCTATACTGTAAAAAGGACATGCATTGAAGACAGCAATGTTTTCATTGACGATGGTGCACTTGTAAAAGTTTTCAACTGCACGGCGTATGATAAGGTTGAAAACAACAGCTTGAGGGCGTTTTTGAAGTACGTGCAGAACGACAGAGCAGAATCAGATTTTACACGGAGGATATCGAATATGGTTGAGGCTCAGAAAGAACTTGAAACAACAAAGAAACTATATTTTTCATGGAGTCTTCATGACCATGACGTAAGAAAGCATGGTCGTGAGGAAGGCATACGCATTGGCGAAAAACGAGGTAAGAAAGAAGGCATGAATGAAAACAAAATTGCAAATGCCAGAAACATGCTGGAGGACAATCTACCAATAGAAAAGATTTCACAATATACGGGGCTTCCGATGGAAAAAATAGAGGAGCTGGCAACAGAAATGGCTAGTTCTCAAAGCAAATAGCAGTTAATACTACAGAAAGACATTACTTCGACTGTAACACCACTATTTTCTGTTGCATTAAGAATATGATTCTTTATCCAGTCTGACGTTACTTTTACCGTTACCCCATAAGGTACATTTTTAAATGCATTGTCACATGCACCAGAAAGATTATACCTTGTATTAATGACAATATCCCCTGTAAGCCCGGTACAATCGCAGAAACAATTGCTTATATTTTTGACATTAAAAGGTATTACAGGAGCCTCTGAAGCCTTATCGTGGTGCTCGTGTTCTCGTCCTTGTCGTAGAGGGCCTTGGAGCCGGGAAGCCTTACCGATAAGGAGGTTTCGCCTAAAATAGGCTGAGCTGTGGTGAAAAGTCCTTCATGTATGCAAAGCATGATTCAGGAGTGTGCAGAATGTCGTGTTCCTTGCAGAAACTGTGAAAATATGCTGTCAATTGTGCTGTATTACGGCTTGGCAGTTCGTATGCACAGCCGAATTCCTTTATGTAACGCTCCTTCATGCCTGGAAAGTGCCTGTCCAAAGCTGCATAAAAATGTTCCCTGTTGCCGTCTCGCAGCGTAAGCCCCATGCCAAAGGCAATGATGCCTTTGACATTGCATCTGGCACAAGCTTCTAGTATGTGACGGATGTTTTCCATGTTGTCGTTTATAAACGGCAGAACTGGAGATAGCCAAACCACGGTAGGAATGCCAAGAGTCCGCATCCTTTCAAGTACGGCGATCCGCCGTTCTGTAGTACATACGCATGGCTCAATTATTTTGCAAAGATTTTCATCATAAGTTGTAAGCGTTATCTGTACTACGCATTTTGCTTTTTTGTTGATGGAACAAAGAAGCTGTTCATCACGCAAAATCAAATCGGATTTTGTTTGGATTGCAAGACCAAAACCGTGCTTTTCTATGACTTCAAGGCACTTTTTTGTAATGCAAAGCTTTTGTTCTAAAGGAATGTAGGGATCACTCATTGAGCCTGTTCCAATCATGCACTGCTTTTTCTTGCGCCTTAAAGCAGCATCCAAAAGTTCTGGGGCATTGATTTTTACTTCTATGTCTTCAAACGGAACTGGAGTGTGGTAGCACAGGCTTCGTGCGTCACAATAAATGCATCCGTGAGTACAGCCCCGGTACACATTAATGCCGTTGTATGCAGATAATATGCTTTTTGCCTGTATTTCATGCATTAAGTTTTGCCCCTTTTATTCCAGTCCGTCTTTCATCTGTCGTACAATGAGAGAATACTGCTCTTTTATGGAAATCGGCTCAATAATCTTTATGTCACTTCCAAAGCTCAAAAGCCAACTGTAAAGCCAGTAAGACTCCTGCACCTGAACGGTAACAGTTGAAAATTCTCCTGAATCTGAAAGGTTAGTTTCTGTTTCGACAAGTACATCATCCATAATCCTGTAGACGGCAGAATTTTTTACTTTTAATGTAAGGCTAATCATTGGAAAATCAAATTCATCTTTTCCGCCATATTCATATTCTTCATTAAGATTTGTCAGTGATCGTACTGGAACGGAAGAATGTCTTTTTGTGTCTGTAATGTTTTGTATTCTGCTCAGCTTGAAATAACGTTCCTGCCCTCGTAGTTCGCACCAGCCGAATGCATACCATGCCTGTCCCCTGAATACGATTTTCCATGGATGTACAGTCCTGTGCTGTGTGTGCCCTCCTGTCGAAAAATAATCGAAAGTGACAATCGTCTCGTGCAGGATTGCATTCTTCAAGACATCGAACACTGTGCGTACATATCTGCCTAAAGGACTCCATGTACCAAAATCTACTTCAAGCCAGTCTGTATTATGTTTTGAAAGTGATTGTAATTTTTTTGCGGCGGAGCTTTCTGCTCCTGTCAATGATTTTAATGCGTTCAATGAAGCGACGACACTTTGCTTTTCGTCTTCGGTCAATACTGTTTTGTCCAGAGCATAGTTTTTGTCTATGCGTATGCCGCCACCGCTTCCTTTGGTGGCAAAAACAGGAATTCCTGCAATGCTCAGGCATTCAATCCACCTGTAGACAGTGCGTGTGGAAACACCGAAATGTTCTGCCAGCTGGCTGGCAGTCATCTGCTTTCTGTCCATAAGGATGTATACAAGTTCAAACAGATTTTCGGTGTTTGTCATGATTCTATTTTACGGCAATATAGATGAAAACTGTGGCAGTTTTTCCGTCACTGTCTTCCTGATACTCTTCAAAGTCTCCTGTAAATGTCCGTTCAAGTGGTGTGTTCCAAATTTCGCCCCATGCCTGACCTACGGCAAGTCGGACATCACCTTTTATGACAAACTTAGCGTACTTTCCGGCTGGAATGACTTTTACATCGAGTCCCTGTTTTTGAGCGGATTCTTTTGAGCTGACTTCGCATCCTGCAAGTACGGTGTATGATTTTTCATTAGGAACACCGTAGTCACAGTACAGACCTATGGCCTTTGCATTTACTTTGTCAGCCATGGACTGTGCTGTTCCGCTGTAAAGCTTTTGCCATAGTCCGCCAATCTTTTCGCCCATGTCCGAATCTTCGTTGCTTGTTACGGCAGAAAATCCTGCTACGATTTTTTCTTTCAGTTCTACGATTTCATACTTCATGCATTACCTCTTGAATTTAGAATTGCTTTATGGTGCTGTCAGTATACATGGGGAAATATGACATGGGCTTGTCATATTCATGAAAAATTTTTTGAGATTGTCTTTATGGCATTTGAAAGTTCATTTAAATGCATTGAAAAACAGTGGTCTGCTCCGTGAATTGGAATGAGGCTTGCATTTTTATAAAGATTCGCTGCTTTTTGGGCATAACTGTAAGGAACAACCTCATCAGCATCTCCGTGTATTATATATACAGGACCTTCATATTGTTTTATTGCATCTTCTGCATGTATTGTCTGGGCTATTCGGACATAATTGCCGGATAGTTCTTTTTCTCCAAAAAAAAGCTTTTCAGGAATATGTTTTGGATTGAACTCGTTGCCAAGCATGCAGCCTTTTCGGGCCTCTTCTGGAATCATCCATGCTGGTGACAGTGGCATGATTGCCTTGAAGTCCTGCGCACACATTCCTCCGATTAGCATGGTAAGGAGTCCGCCCTGAGAATGTCCGCTTAAGTATAAATCTGTTACAAAATCTAGAGATTTTGCGTAATTTAATACATCCAAAGCGTTTGATACCCATTTGTAGAGAGTGTGGTTTTTGAATTCTCCTTCGCTTTTACCGTGACCATACATTTCTGCACGAAGAACGGCTATTCCACAGTCATTCATTGCTTTTTGAGCAGCAATAATGTGGTCTTCTTCTATATGACCCGTAAATCCATGAATCAGAATGCAAAGGGGACCTTTATCAAAACCTTCTGGCTTGTCCAGTTTCAAATGAAGACGGATGCCGTCACTATTTAAATAAAATTCTTTCATTTTGGTTTACATGCCCTTAAAGCAGATGTCTACTTCAAAAATGCCTTCTTTTGTATAGAATGGTACGGCAATTATTCTTGTAGACTTTGGCCATGGAATGACATGGTTTTCTCCGGCACGCACATCTGGAGCGGAAACTGATATGTTCTTGCTTTTTATTGCAGATACGGCATTACCTGTAATGATGTTTGTAAATTCGCTTACAAGCCCCTTTTCCATCTCTTCCATTTCTTCTGGACTTTCAACAGGAATTTCTGAAAGCTCCAGCATTTTTGATGCAAGTCTTCTGTGCAGGCGGAAAACTACTATGCCAAGCTCGTCGCCCGAAACTGCGACAAGACCTGAAATTTCCCACATGTGCGTTGCTGTCGGATTGAGCAGATACGGCTCTTTGTGCTGAGGAACGATATTAAACATTGTTACAAACGCTTCTTCACAGGCGCTGAGAAAAGGGTTAATAACTGAAACATCCATAATACATTAATTATATGCCTTTTTTTATATTTTGCAAATAAAAAAACGCCTCCCGACACCCTGTAAGGGAAGAGCATCGGGAGGCAGGAAAAGGATTACAGGTTTGAATAGCCCATGAGGTATGTGTCAATTTCTCTGGCACATTCACGGCCTTCGCTTATTGCCCATACTACAAGAGATTGTCCACGATGCATGTCTCCTGCTGTAAATATTTTTTCTGCTGATGTTTTGTATGAGTTTTCAGCTGAAATGACGGTTGTCCGTGCCCCAAGCTGAACGCCGAAAGCCTGTGCCGTGTATTCTTCACAGCCTAAGAATCCTGCTGCAATCAAAATAAGGTCAGCTTTCATCTCTTTTTCTGTGCCTTCTTTTTCTACCAGCTGGCGTTTTCCGTCAATTGTCTTGAATTCTACCTGTACAGTCTTTATGCCTGTAACGTGGTTGTCCTGTGTGTAGATTTCTTTTATGGTCGTTTCGTATATGCGCGGATCATGCCCCCATGCTGTAATGGCTTCCTGCTGGCCATAGTCTGTCTTTAGGACTTTTGGCCACTGAGGCCAAGGATTTGATGCGCTTCTTTCTGTTGGCGGACAAGGCATCATTTCAAGCTGGGTAACAGAAGAGGCTCCAAGCCTTATGCATGTGCCGGTACAGTCGTTTCCTGTATCACCTCCGCCTACGACAATTACGTCCTTGCCTTTCGGGTCAAAGAACTGTCCGTCTTTAAGGTTTGATGTAATCAGGCTTTTTGTTACGGATTTTAGAAAATCTACGGCAAAAAGAACTCCGTCTGCATTGCTGCCTGGCACTGAAAGAGGCCGTGGCTTTTTTGCTCCGCAACATAAAGCTACTGCATCATGTTGAGAAAGAATTTCCTGTGCGCTTATAGTGTTTCCGACATCGGCGTTATAGACAAATGTAACTCCCTCTTTTTCCATAAGCTGAATGCGCCTTTCGATTATGTGCTTGTCCAGCTTCATGTTTGGAATGCCGTACTGCAAAAGACCTCCAGCCCTGTCGTCCCTTTCGTAAACGGTAACGTTGTGGCCTCTTCTGTTGAGCATGTCTGCCACTGCAAGTCCTGCGGGTCCTGAGCCTATGACGGCTACTTTTTTATCTGTTCTGATTTTAGGTATTCTAGGTGTGATGTATCCTTCGGTAAATGCTTTTTCGATTATGAAAAGCTCATTGTCGTGGACTGAGACGGAATTTGCAATGTCGTTGTTGCCACAGTTGCATGCCTTTTCGCATAGTGCCGGACATACACGTCCTGTAAACTCAGGAAAGCTTGATGTTGCCATGAGCCTTTTTGCGGCAGTTTCAAATTCTCCGTTGTAAAGTGCATCATTCCATTCTGGAATCAGGTTGTGGAGTGGACATCCTGTTACCATGCCAGAAAGTTTTATTGCCGACTGGCACATTGGAACTCCGCAGTTCATGCAGCGTGAAGCCTGTTCTTTCCTTTCCTTTTCATTAAGATAAGTGTGAAATTCCTTGAAAGAACTTACTCTTGCCAGTGCATCAATACTCGGATTGTCCTTGCGTGAAAATAATAAAAAACCGTTGTCGCGTCCCATAATAGCCCCCTTACATGCTATTGATTTAAAATAAAAAAGACGCCTGGCTTGGCTTGTTTACTGTGAGGACACAATAAACACGTCAAACCAGACGTCTTTGTCTTTACGATAGTATATCGTAAAGTTCATGTTTTATGCAATAGATTGCCTGAGGCAAATTTGCTGGAAGCCTAGTCTTTTACTGCCATGTATTTATCAAAGTCTGCAAGCATTTCCTGATCCTTGTTTTTGTCAAGAAGGCTTACGATTACTGCAAAGATAAGACATACGACAAAGCCCGGAAGAATTTCATAAAGGTTGAATATGCCTCCCTTAAGGTTGTGCCATACTATTACTGTAATGCCTCCTGCTACAAGGCCTGCAACAGCACCTTTTGCTGTAGCGTTGCGCCAGAACAATGCAAGCAGGATGAGAGGTCCGAATGTGCTTCCGAATCCTGCCCATGCGTAGCTTACCAGTCCAAAGATTGAGCTTTTTTCATCAAGGGAAAGGAAGAATGCAATTACAGCTATTGCAAGAACTGTAATGCGGCTTACAAAAACTGTTGTCTTTGGCTCAAACTTCTTTTTGAGAATTGTCTGGCAGAAGTCTTCGGTAAATGCACTTGCTGCAACAAGAAGCTGTGAGTCTGCCGTAGACATGGCTGCTGCAAGAATTGCACACAGGAAGATGCCTCCAATGAATGCAGGGTATGTCTGCATGATTGCCTTGATGACAACGCTTTCGTTTTCTGCGGCAGAAAGCATTGGGCTAAGGTAAACTGTTGCAAAAGATCCGACTCCAACAGCACCGATGAATGCTATCGTTACCCAGATGATTGCAATGCGGCGTGAAAGAGCTATCTCTTTATTGCTGCGTATGCCCATGAAGCGTACCAAAATATGAGGCATTCCAAAGTAACCAAGTCCCCATGCAAGGGCTGAAATTACTGACATAATGCCGTATGACTGGTTATTCATGAATTTTTCCTTCATGATGTCACCAAACTCACCGGCTATAGCCCTTGCACTGAATTCCTGTACTTTGCTTACTGCATTTGCAGGTCCGCCTTGTGTAATCATCATGATTACGATGGTGACGATGAGAACTATGAACATGAGTGTTCCCTGAATGAAGTCTGTCGTACAGACGGCACTGAATCCGCCGAGCAATGTATATAGAAGAATAACTACCATTCCTATTACAAGACCGCAGATGTAAGGCAGTTCAAATACTGTGTTAAGGAGTTTTGCACATGCTACAAAGCCTGATGCCGTATAGATTACAAAGAACAGGACAATGAAAACTGTAGATATGAGCGATATGATGTGCTTTCTGTCTTTGAAGCGGTTTGTAAGAAACTCTGGAATTGTAATGGAGTTGCCACATGCAATTGAATATTTGCGTAAAGGTTTTGCAACAATCAGCCAGTTAAGATAGGTTCCAACTTCAAGACCGAGAGCTGTCCAGAATGCTTCCTTTAAGCCACCGAGATATGCAACACCTGGAAGACCCATTAAAAGCCAGCCTGACATGTCGCTTGCTTCGGCTGAAAGTGCTGTTGTCCAAGGCCCCATGTTGCGGCCTCCAAGGAAAAAGTCTTCAGAGCTGTTGTTGCGGCTCATCCATCTAATTCCAATGTAAATCATAAGCCCCAGATAAATCGTAAAGGCTATTACCTGCTGAATCATTGCAGATGACATTTTGACCTCCATTTTTTGCATCAAAAAATTTGCCATTAAGTATATGGCATAAATGGAATAGTTTCAATGTACGCAAAAAAAAGCATCCCAACACCTCTTGTCAGGTTTTGGGATGCCAGCTGTTTACAAAAGCCTTTTAGTAGTTTTTACAGGTTCTGCTTGAAGAATTCCTCCAGCTTTTCTGCTGCCGCATTCTCATCGTCACCTTCTATTTCAACAGTGACAGTGTGATCCTGCTTTGCTCCAAGGCTCATCAGTGCTATAAGGCGTTTTGCATCTACAGTCTTACCGTTGCATGAAGCTTTTACAGTAGAATTAAATTCCTTTGCAAGCTTTACAAGGTCTCCTGCAGGACGTGCATGAATGCCTAATTTGTCTGTTACAGTGTATGTAAACTGTTTCATTCGTTAACTCCTTTCTGAAACATTCTTTTTAAGCAGTCCTAGCATAAGGCAGCTGACTGCGGAACCAACGAGCAGGGCAACGACGTATGCTACAGGATTGCCTACTACAGGGAATACGAAGATTCCTCCGTGTGGTGCCATGAGCGTGCACTTGAATGCCATTGAAAGTGCTCCTGCTACTGCGCTTCCTACGATGCATGAAGGAAGAACTCTTCCTGGGTCTGCTGCGGCATAAGGAATTGCACCTTCTGTAATGAATGCAAATCCCATTACAAAGTTTACAGGACCAGCTTTTCTTTCTTCGGCTGTGAACTTGTTCTTGAACAGGATTGTTGCAAGTGCGATTGCAATTGGAGGAACCATGCCGCCAACCATAACAGCAGCCATGATGTTGTAGTGACCTTCCGCAAGCATTCCTGTTGCAAAAACATAAGCCGCTTTGTTTACAGGACCACCCATGTCTACAGCCATCATGCCGCCAAGAATCAAACCAAGGAGAATGGCACTTGTTCCGCTGATGTGGTTGAGTCCTGCGTTGAGCCAGTGGTTGATTGCTCCAACAACAGGTTCGATGATGAAGTTCATGCCAAGTCCTACAATGAGCATTCCCAAAAGCGGATAGATAAGGACAGGCTTGATTCCGTCAAGGCTCTTTGGAAGTCCGTTAAATGCTTTCTTTAGTGCAAGGACTGTGTATCCTGCAAAGAAACCTGCAACAAGTGCACCAAGGAATCCTGAAGTTCCGTTTGCTGCCATTGCACCGCCAAGGAATCCCAGTGCAAGGCCTGGGCGGTCGGCAATACTGAATGCAATAAAGCCTGCAAGTACAGGGAGCATGAAGCCGAATGCAACACCACCAACCTTGCCTTTAAGGAATGCTGAAATAGGCAGCATGGAACCAAAAGTTCCGTCAGGAGTAATTCCGTTTGACTTACAGTAAATGCCGTCAAAAAGGAATGCAAGGGCAATAAGGATGCCTCCGCCGACAACAAAAGGAATCATGTGTGAAACGCCTGTCATCAGGTGTTTGTATACTGATCCTCCAGCTTTCTGTTCTGATGTGCTGTCTGAAGAATCTCTTCCTGCTGAGTAAACTGGAACACTGCCGCTCAATGCCTTTGTAACAAGTTCTTCACTCTTGTTTATGCCGTCAGAAACACGGCAGCGGATAACCTTGCGTCCGTTAAAGCGTCCCATTGGGACATTTACGTCTACGGCAACAATGATTGCTTTTGCATTTGCAATTTCTTCGGCTGTAAGTTCGTTCTTTGTGCCAGATGAACCGCGTGTTTCAATCTTTATTGTGGCACCTGCCTTTTCTGCAGCTTTTTTCAGGTTTTCTTCTGCCATGTATGTATGTGCAATGCCTGTTGGACATGCCGTTACTGCAAGAATCTGAGGATAGCCGGAAACAGAAGTTTTCTTTGCATCTTCAGCATCTTTTTTGCTTTCTGCCTCGTCAACTACTGCAAGGAATTTTTCAACACTGTCTGCATTCAGCAGGTCTTTTGTAAAGTTTTCGTCAAGTAGCAATACAGAAAGTTTGCTCAGAACGTCAACATGAACATTGTCCTTTGTATTAGGTGCTGCAATAAGGAATATTACTTTTACCTTTTCTCCGTCAGGTGCATCATAGTCAACGCCTGCTGGGACTGTCATGGCTGCAAGTGCCGGGCGCAGTACGCTGTCACTCTTGCAGTGTGGAATGGCAACTCCTTCCCCTACTGCTGTAGTGCTTTCTTCTTCACGTGCAAGAACACCCTTGTGGTACACGTCAACATTCGAGATGTTTCCGCTCTTTGCCATAAGAGCAACCATCTTTTCAATTGCGTCTGTCTTGTCTTTTGCCGTTCCGTTCAGGCAAATGCTTTTCGGATCCAACAAGTCTCTGATTCTCATACTTTTCCTCCTAAGATTGAAACTTTTTATAACCTATCTATCTGTTTTATCAGTTCTGACTTGAATGCTTTCAGTTCAGACCTGTATATTCACTCATTATCTTTTCAACATCTTCTTTTGTGGCAAGTTCTTCCGATGCTGCACTTGCTGTTCCTGTGCAAAGCCCCATCCTTAAAGCCTCTTTGTATGAAGATGTCTTTTCATAGCCGGTAATGAATCCTGCTACCATGGAATCTCCTGCTCCAACTGAGTTTACAAGCACGCATTCCGGGGCTTTACCCTGATACACCTTGCCGTCTGCAGCGGCAAGTACGGCACCCTTTGCCGCCATGGAAACTAGAACGTTCTGTGCACCCATTTCCCTGAATTTAAGTGCATAAGGAATGACTTCTTCCTGTGTGGAAAGTTCTACACCGAAAATTTCCCCCAGCTCGTGATTGTTTGGCTTGACCATAAATGGCTTGTATTCCAGGGACTTTTTGAGCAGGTCTCTAGTGGCATCAACTACAAAGCGAACTTTTTTTTCTGTTAGACGTGCCATGATGTCGCTGTAAAAACTTTGCGGAAGCACTGTTGGAATGCTTCCTGCCAGAACCAGAATGTCATCAGCTTTGAGTGTGTCAAGCTTTGCAAAAAGTTCGTCCACATCTTCTTTTTGGATTTCAGGACCAATGCCATTTATTTCCGTTTCCTTTCCTGCACGGAGTTTTACGTTTATGCGGGACAATCCGTTTTTTACACGGATAAAGTCTGTGACTACTCCCTTTTTCTGCAACTGCGATTCAATTTCGCTTCCGGTAAAGCCGGCTGTAAATCCGAGGGCCTTGTTCTGTATGCCTAGATTCTGAAGGACTATGGAAACATTTATTCCCTTTCCTCCTGGAAAAAGAGTCTCGCGTGTGGTTCTGTTTACCGAACCGATTTTAAAATCGCTTACATCCACGATGTAATCCAGAGACGGATTAGCTGTCAGTGTGTAAATCATTTTTTTACCTCCACAACATTGTTGTATGTTCTGTATGCTTCAGAGTCACTCCCAAGTGAAGATGTAATTACGGTTGCATCTGAAAACTCTGCGAATGTAACGCATGAAATTTGTGAGAACTTGCTTGCATCACTTAAGATGTATCTTTTTCGTGTCCTGTCCATGGACATTTGTTTGACCATGGCTTCCTTTACATCTGGAGTGCTGAATCCGCTGGACATGCTGATTCCGTTTGTTCCCCAGAAACCTTTTGTAAAGTGATATTTAAACAGTGTAAGTATTGCTTCTTCACCGACTACAGCTTCTGTAGGAAATTTGATTTCCCCTCCCAGAATGTATGTAAGGAATCCTGCTTCCGACAATTTTCTTGCATGTGAAAATCCGTTCGTAACAAAAACAGCTTTTTTTGCCGTAATGAAAGGAATCATCATTTCTGTCGTTGTTCCTGCGTCAAGATATACAAAGTCATCGTCTTCAATGAGAGTTGCCGCATATCGGGCTATTATCAGTTTTTCTTCCTTGTTCTGTTCTTTCCTAAGGTTGACACTTTCGTCTTTTCCAGAGAACGTAATGTTTTTTGCAATTGCACCGCCGTAAACTTTTTCAATGAGTCCTTTTGAGTCCAATTCTCCCAAATCCCTTCGTACAGTTGACTCTGATGCGTCAAGTGCCTGCATTAGGTTTTGAATGGTCATGCTCTTGTTTTCGTTTACAAGTTGTACGATTTTATTCTGACGTTCTTCGGATAACACTGAAGACCTCCTGCTGTCTTTTAATTAGAGTGTAAATCCATAATCATTCAAAGTCAATCAAATTCTTTCAGAAAAATGCAAAATATTTGCAAAAACGGTCAATTTTTAGTCAAAGTCGGTCAAATTTGTTTGACACGGTGCTATTTTGGGGAGTATCATAGAAGTATGAAAAGATACAACGGAAAATCAATGTACAAGGGCATCGCAATCGGCAGAATCTCAATTTTCAAGAAAGCCGTTTACGACACATCGCTTCATACTGTTACAGATGTTGAGGCAGAAATAGAAAGATACAATAAGGCTCGTGACACGGCAGTACAGCAACTCCAGAGAATATTTAAGAAGGCGGTTGACGAGATTGGACAGGAAGCTGCTGCAATTTTTGACGTGCAGTCAATGATGATTGGCGATGATGATTTTACCGACAGCGTTTATTCTTTTATACGGGATGAAAAGGCTAATGCTGAATATGCTGCGTTCCAGAGTGGTGAACAGATAAGTCAGATTTTCGCACAGATGGAAGATGAATATATGAGGGCACGCTCTGCCGACATTAAGGATGTTGCCCGCAGAATTGTAACTGTTTTGTGCGGAGGCCGGGATGACAGTCTTGAAGGCGACGATAATCAGATTTTGTGTGCAGATGATTTGACCCCGGCTGAAACTGTGTCTTTGGACAAGTCAAAGGTTCTTGCATTTGTTACAAAATATGGTTCTTCTCAGTCACATACGGCTATACTTGCACGTACAATGAACATTCCAGCTCTTGCGGGAGTCATAATTGATGATGACTGGAACGGCAAGCTTGCTATAGTTGACGGTTTTGCAGGCGAGCTCATTATAGAGCCTGATGAGGAGACTCTTGCACAGAAAGAAAAACTAAGGAAGGAAAGTCTTGCAAAACTGGAACTTTTGCAACAACTTAAGGGCAAGGATTCTGTTACAAAGTCTGGAAAGAAAATAAACGTATATGCAAATATAGGTTCTGTGGCAGATGCGGATGCCGCCATTGAAAACGATGCCGAGGGAATTGGTCTTTTCAGAAGTGAGTTCCTTTATCTTGGAAGGCATACATATCCTACGGAAGAAGAACAGTTTGTTGCGTACAAGAATGTTGCAAGAAAGATGAAAGGCAGAAAGGTTATAATCCGTACTCTTGATATAGGTGCTGACAAGCAGGCTGATTATTTTAAGCTTGAAAGTGAGGAAAACCCTGCCATGGGATTCCGAGCCATAAGAATCTGCCTTGACAGGCCTGAGTTGTTCAAGACGCAGCTTCGTGCCATTTACAGGGCATCGGCATTCGGCAATCTTGCTATCATGTATCCGATGATTATTTCGGTAGACGAAGTTAGGCGCATAAAAAAGATTTCTGCGGATGTCTGCTACTCGTTAAACAAGGAAAACATTCCTTACGGCAATGTAGAACAGGGAATTATGATAGAAACTCCTGCAGCAGTAATGATGAGTGAAGAGCTTGCTCAGGAAGTGGATTTCTTTTCGATTGGTACAAACGATTTGACTCAGTATACGCTTGCAATTGACCGTCAGAATGCAAAGTTGGAGCCGTTTTTTGATGCCCATCATCCTGCTGTCCTTAAGGAAATTAAGATGACTATTGAAAACGGTCACAAGCACGGATGCTGGGTTGGAATTTGTGGAGAACTTGGAGCTGATCTTGAACTTACGCAACAGTTCGTAGAGATGGGCATAGACGAACTTTCCGTTTCCCCATCTCGCATACTGAGCCTGCGCGAAAAAATCAGGTCGCTATAATTGCAGATCAGACCTTAAACTGGTCTATCTGACTTCCAATTTCTTCGATAGAGTCTGTTACCTGCCTTGAAATGTCGCCGAGTGCAGCACCTGTATCGTTTATCTTTCGTGCACCGTTGCTCATTTCGTTCATGCTGTCTTTCATTGCAGCCGTGGCAGACTGTAGAAGGTTTACTTCGTTCAGAATTGCCTTGTTGCCTTCTGACATTTCGGCAGATGCGTTACGCACTTCTATTGTACTGTCGTTCATGGCATGCAATGCGTCACTAATCTGCCGTGAACCGGTATTCTGTTCTTCCATTGCGGCCTTTATCTGCATTACAAGCTGGTCTGTGTCCTGAATTCTGTGTGACACGGACTCAAAAGCCTTGCTTGATTTTTCAGAGGCTGTAACGACATCCTGAATGGAATCCTTGATGTTGTTAAGCTGTTCTCCGATTGTCTTTGACTGTACCGATGATGTTTCGGACAGCTTTCTGATTTCGTCTGCAACAACGCTGAATCCTTTTCCTGAATCACCTGCATGAGCTGCCTCAATGGCGGCGTTCATTGCTAAAAGATTAGTTTGCTCTGCAATGGCACTGATGGCGGCATTTGCATCCTGCAGCATTGCTGACTGCTGTTCAATCTGCTGAATGCGTTCGTTCATGTCCTGCTGCTGGTTAAATCCGTTCTGCGCATCGCTTCTAAGGTAGTCGAAAGACGATGCCATTTTGTCAACAGACTGATTGACGGACGAAATGTTTCCTATCATCTGCTCGACAGCGGCTGATGCCTGTGATACTCCTGCCGACTGGTTTTCTATCATGTGTTCCAGAGAGTCTATGTTTGAAGCTATCTGATTGACTGCACCTGCAGTTTCTTCTACACTTGAACTCTGGTTGACAATCTGCTGGTGAACGCTTTCAATGTTTGCAATAATCTGTGTGATGGCTGCCGCAGTGTCCTGTGCAGAAGCCTGCATGTCTTCTCCAGCTATGCTTAATGAACCTTTTGAACCTTGCAAATTCTTTATTATGTTCTGCAGGTTTCCTACAAATTTGTTAAAGCCGTCCACGACATCTCCAATTTCATCATTTGTTGCAGACGGAATGCGCTGTGTAAGGTCTGCATTGCCGCTTGCAATTGTTGTTATGGATTCCTTCAAAGTCTTAAGAGGCTTAAAAAGAATCGAAACCAGAACAACTGTTATGATGACTGAAAAAATTGCAGTAAGGGCAATGGCTGCTCCTATGCTTGCCTTCATGGCTGTGTGGCCGGCAAAATGATAGTCATAAGGGGCTACGGAAAACAGAGTCCAATCAGTATGAGGAATTTTTTTGTATGAAACTATAAGGTGTTCATTGATGTTGGGATCAATAAAATCTTCGATGTCTTCTTTTCCTTCAAAAATATGGTTCAGAATTAGTCCGAGTCCTTGCGTGTCATCGAGTTCTCCATTGCCCGCAGACTCATCTGTATTGGCATTTACGTTTGCAATAGTTGTGCGTGTTTTTCGATTTATGACAGACGGATGCATTCCTAGTCCTAAATCTACTTCTTTTATTACATCCTGAATGGCATTGTCTTTTATTAGCATGACTAATGCCCCTATAGGCTGTCTGTTTTTGCCGTAGACGGGAACACTGTAGCTTTGAAGGGTTGCGTTTATTACTGGACTGAATAACGGGTCAGATATGTAGTCCTTTCCTGCCATTGGCTGTGTAAAATATTCACGCTCCTTCATGTTTATGGTGCGGCCGTCAGCTGTTATGGCATTTCCGTCCTTGTCGTAAAAGGCAACGTTTTCGTACTTTCCGCCTAAAGCTGCTACAAGCCCTGAAAACTGACGGCTTTTTTCTTTAAGGGAAAGATTTTCGTCTTTTATAAATTCCAGCTCTGAAAGAAAGTGCAGGGCAGTAAGCTGTTTTTCATTTATGGCCTCTATTTGGTGTACTGTGTCCTCTGATAATGATGTAAGATTCTCGTAAATTCTTTGCTTGAGGTTTTTGGATGAGATGTTCATTGCTAAAAGTCCTATTACAATGTTTGCAATGAGTACAACGGACAGAACCATTATAAGCATCTTGCTTGTAAGGGAAATTCTGAGAGATGAAAGTTTGTTCATAAAGACTCCTGTTTTATAGTGTTTAATTCTTTGGTTGTTACCTGCTGATGACATTAGTTAGTCAGGAGTAGAAGATATAATAAAATAGTATAACGGAAAGTTTAAAAAGTCAACTTTCATCCCTAATTCATAAGCTTGATTTCGCCAGCTCTGTTGAACATCTTGACGAGTGCTCCATCAAAACTCGTCTGTCGTTTGAAACTTTCTCATTAATTTTCTGATATTTGCATGGATTGCTTTATAAGTTGTTCGAGTGCATTTGCGGCATGATTTGAGACATACATTTTATGCTCCTTTTCCTTGCCGAGAAGCAAGGCTATGACAGGATCTGTTTCTTCTACAGGACCGAAGCCCTTTGTGTCATACCCTTCGACTGCACTCAAATCAAAGCATGTATCAATTCTCTCATCATCTTTTTTTAGGCTAAGGAACATTTGTCCGTCCGTACAGTCTCCAAGAAGAATTACGAAATCCTTGTCCTGTGGTGATACGATTGAAATTAATGATTTATACAAGTATGCATCGTATGAAGTTTTTATGTCAGATTTCCATTTTTCGTAGTTTTCCTGATCAGTAAAGCTCATCTTTAGAAAGGAGGAACGTTTTAAAGCCTTTGAGGAAAGTATTCTGTTGTTATTGTCTGGTTTAAAATAAAAATCGGCACTGTATACGCTGTATCCGTCATGAGCCAGCTTTACAAGTATCGGTTCATAAATGAATGTTGTGGCTCGTTCGTTAGGAATAAAAAGTATTACAGGTTTTTCTGTGGCCTTGTTTTCTTCTGTGTTTTTTTGCTCATAATGATATATGTAAGCAGTCTTTCTGTCAGATGGCTTGTACGGCTCATAAAAACCAATTTCCAGATTGCCTGTGTAAATTTTAGATGTTTTTGTAACACCGTACTTTTTCAGATTTACAACTGAGGGGCTGAAATAAACTACGAATGCTCCTGCGGCGAGTGCAAGCAGGATTGAAAAGCAGCTGGTTAGTATAAATATAAAGCTGTAATGATCTACGATTAGTTTGTCATTGAGCCGTAAAAGCGCCCGAAAGTTTGCAAGAAATACAAAGAGTGCGATTATTGATATTCCAATGTTCTGGAATGTAGGGCCGAATGCAAAAATTGAAAAAACTGCCATTAGCAGTGCCAGACTTGGAAGGGATGCCAGAGGATCTGAACTTGGGTCTTCTATAAGAAAGATTCGGAAACTTGATAATATGATAAGAAATAAAATTGCCAGTTCGCAAATTGTCTGCTGTGTCATTCGCCTATTCTATCATACTTTGCAAGAAAATTATAGACTTTTGCAAATTCGTCTGTTACAATTATACTATGGCTCAATCAGTGGATGTTTCAAAGGTGAGCAAGGCCATACAGTCTGGTTTACCTATTGTTTTAACAACTTATACGTTTCCTGCTGCTGTTGAAGCGTATACAGAAGAATTGCTGAAAGTCTTTCTTACAGAAATTAACCAGCCTCAGATGATAGACACTTTTGCGTATTGCTTTAAGGAACTTGTCTATAATGCAAAAAAAGCAAACACAAAGCGCGTCTACTTTGAAGAACGTAACCTTGACATTACAAATCCAGAAGATTATGCCAAAGGCATGGCAGATTTTAAGAAAGATACATTAAAAAATCAGAAATATTATCATTCCCTTCAAAAGAAAAAAGGTCTGTACATAAAAATCCTGCTTCAGACAAAGAATAACAAGGTAAAGCTTGAAATTCGAAACAAGGCGGAACTATGTGTCAATGAATATAAAAGAATTCATGATAAGATAACCAGAGCGCAGCAGTTTGACTCTGTAGAAAGCTTGCTCGATGAATCCGAGGGAGCTGGTCTAGGTCTTATAATGATGATTCTGATTTTAAGGAAGATAGGTCTTACTGATGAGAACTATCAGGTTTTGAGCGAGAACGGAGAAACGATAACCCGCCTGATTCTTCCATTCAGTCGTTCTTCGCAGGCAGAGTTTGTATCTCTTTCCCGGGAATTTGTTGATTTAATAAAAGGTCTTCCTGAGTTCCCTGAAAACATCAATGCCATCAATCGCCTCATAAATGATCCTGACAGCAGCATGACGGATATTGCCAGAAGAATTTCTAGTGACGTTTCATTGACTGGGGAGCTTTTGAAGATGGTTAATTCTGCTGCCTTTTCCCTTGCCTCTCCTTGTCATTCCGTTGAAGATGCAGTAAAGTTTGCCGGCATTCGCGGCATACGTAACCTGTTGTTTTCAATTGGTTCCATGAAATCTCTCATGGTTGATGCCGATGAGCGCAAGAAGGCTTTGTGGGATCATTCCTATAAGGTTGCTTTCTATTCATATAATCTTGCACGCTCGTATTTTAAAAATCCTGCGGACAAAGAGATTATTGATGACAGCTATGTATGCGGACTGCTGCATGATATAGGAAAGATTATTTTTGTGTCTGTCCACAAAGATGTGTATCAGAAGATGCAGTTTTTGTGTAGTGCCAGGGGCATAAGCAAAAGCCTGTTTGAACGCATGGTTGCTGGTGTAAATCATGGCGAAGTGGGGGCTCTCGTGTCTGAAAAATGGAATTTTCCTGCAAATATAATAAATGTAATCCGTTACCATCATGAACTGGAAGGCTGCCCAAAAGAAGTCTGGAAGCTTACTTCCCTCATTCATTTTGCAGACTTGCTTGCCCATTATCCAGAGGGAACTGTTGATATGGCTCAGTTTGACATTGAGACTCTAAAAGAATTTAACATAAGTACTGAAGAGCAGATTGTTCAGTTGAGTGACAGATTGCGTAACAGCTTCAGGAATTCAGCGCATTAATCCAAGCCTGCATGAGTATGCCGAACGCAACGCCTACATTTAAGGAGGCTTTCAGACCTGTCATTGGAATTGTAACTCTTCCGTAAGTGGCGCGCTTTAAGGCTTCCGGGCTGACTCCCAGTTCTTCTGAGCCAATTATGACAATTCCTTCTTTTGGAAAAACAAACTCATCTAACGGTGTGCCACCGGTTTCCAGTACGAAGACTGGCTTGTCTTGCGGTAGTTCGGTCAAAGAGCACCTTGTGTAACCCATTGTCTGAATGCAACCCATTGAACTGCGCTGAGCCTTGCTTTGTTCTGGATCTGTACACTGTGGCGAAATGTATACATTTTCGCATCCCATTGCTTCTGCCGTGCGGAATATAGATCCGACATTGAAGGGGGAGCGGATGTCTTCCGCATAAACTGAAACTCCAGGAAAAAAGTTTCTTTTTTGTACAGAAAGCTTTTCCTGTGCATGGGGGGCAATGACTAAATCCCACTCCGCAGGAAAGGTTCCTATGATGGCAAGAAGTGCATTGCGCGCAATGTTGCAGGCTCTGCGCTCATCGAATGGCTCTGCTTTTAACAAGTCTTGCAGTTCTTGAGCCGTGCTTTGCGGAAGCTTTGGGTCTTGCAATACGATTGAAACTACTTGTTTTGTATATTCTGGTCTGGAGAGTTTTGTAAAGTTGTAGGCTGTTCCCTGTTCTGCAATGCCTGCAATGTCCCGTTCAAGTTCTCCGAAAGTAAGTGCCAGCTTGCGACGTTTTTGGCCTGCCGCAAGCTGAAAAAGTTTTTCTGGTGCTATCATCTGTCAGAAAATGGTTAGTATGCAAGTTTGATTATGCTGAACAAGTCGTCAGTTGTCATGCTGCGAGGAAGGCTGTTTATGAGCTCCAGACTTCCTGCATCTTCAGCTGCCAGTGAAAGCTGTTCTATTGTAACTCCTAAATCTTTAAGGCGTGTAGGCAGGTTTGCGAGTGCAAGCTGGTTACGCACGAATTCGGCAAAGTCCTCGCAAGCTTTTGTTTCATTATCTGAAACCTGTGTTGCACCGATAAGACGGGAAGCCTTGGCAAGCTTGTCTTTGCGGAAGTTTGTGGCATCATCAATGATATGCGGAAGCAAAAGTGATGCCGTAAGTGAACGTGAAATTTTGTATCGTGAATTCAGACAAAGGGCAAGGAGCGAGCAAACACCGAGAGAAGAAGTTGTTGCCGCAATTGAAGCCATGCATCCGCTTTGTGAAAGCAGAATTTCCTGTGGAGTTGTTACTTCCAGAGTGTCAGAGCCTTTTATGGCATATTTCATCAGCTGGAATGACTTTTCAGCCATCATGTCACTGAAGAATGTTGCCTTTTGGCTCAAGTATGCTTCAAGGGCAATAGCAATTACTTCTACATTCATGCAGATTGTCTGGTGCTCTGAAAGTGTTTGTGTTAAGTTCGGATCTATAAGGATTGTTTTGCCAATCGGATTCTGAGCTTTTAAAAGCTTTATTGTTGAAGATCTGGAATCTACTACAGGAATCAAGTCGGTATAAACAAATGTGTCTCTGTTTGTTGTTGGAACGCAGATTAAAGGAAGAGGTGTCTCTTCAACGCTGCCGTCTTCTATGTGGGCATATACATCTTTTTTTGAATTGAAAAGGGCGGCTACAGCCCGACCAATGCTTATTGCCTTTGCTCCACCGACTGCAATGAGACCTGAAATGTGAGCCTGTCGGGCAAGTTTAAGTGCATTTTCTATGGTCTTTGATTCGGGACGCTCTGGCAAGTCGTCAAAAGTAAAGAAATCAATCTTCCGTTCGGAAAGTGGCTGTACAATTTTATCTATTGTGGAAACCTGACGTAATGTCGGATCCAGTATAAGCATGAATTTAGTGCCCCATGGCTTGATGTATTCGCCTATACGTGTTGCTGTGTACGATCCCAAAATGATGTTCTGGGGGATTTTAAAGATAAAATCAGACATAAGTACTCCCTTTTCGTTATATACAAAAAAAGGACGGAATGAATGTTCCGCCCTTTCTTTTAGAATTTAATCATACTAATACACATTAAAGTCCGTAAGCTCTGAGAATCTGATCAGCAGCAGAAGCAATTGCATTGTTCAAATAATTTGGATCTTTAATCTTCTGTTTGACCTGCTCAACTAACTCTTCTCGAACATCCGGTGTTTCTCTTGCGATGGCATCCAATTTTTCTGCCTCTTGCATCTCTAATGCTTCATCAGAGATGATGATTTCATCTGCAGAACTTTTTACAGAGCTAGTTCCAGATACAGGCTTTGAATTCTGCAAGGGATTGATTGTGTTTGAAGAATAAATCTTTTGTATCATCATACCTTACCTCTCATAAATATTATCGGAACTTTCATCTGAAAGTTTACTCTTTTTTAAGCCGGAAATAAAGACTGCAAACTCTCCCAAAACCTTTTGTCTTGAAGCATAATCTTCCAGAACTTCTCGGGCTGTTCCGTCTGTTATTTCTTCGTGCAGCTTTGTAAGTTCTCTGCCGACAACAACTCTCCGCTCACTGTCTATTTCCGCAATATCCGTAAGAAGCTTTACGATTCTGAACGGACTTTCGTATACAATTACTGCATCTCCTGTGGCGAGAAGTTCCTTTAGCCTGCTTCTGCGCCGTCCGGGTTTTGGTGACAGAAAACCCTCAAATATTAATGTCTTGCCGCCAGCTCCTGCAACACTTGCCAGTGTTGCAAAGGCGCTTGCTCCCGGAATAGGTATGACTGTGTGACCTGCCTTTCGTGCAAGTCCTGCAAGAATGGCTCCCGGATCGCTGATTCCCGGCGTGCCTGCGTCGCTTGCATAGGCAACCTTCTGCCCTTCATCCAGCATTTTTATAATCTTTTCCGATGCAAATTCTTCATTCTGGGCACGGCAGCTTATGAGCGGCTTTCTGATTTCAAAGTGCGTCAGAAGTTCAAGCGTATGTCTGGTGTCTTCCGCAGCTATTACATCAACATTTTTTAATGTTTCCAGGGCGCGGAAGGTTATGTCTCCCAAATTTCCTATAGGCGTTGCAACAATGTATAATTCTGACACATTTTTAGTATACAGCAATTTATTTCTATAGTCTAGATGAATTTAGCTATGGCGAGGCTTCTTTTAGTGCCGTTCATCCCAAAAAATCGACATTCATCCCAGTTTTGTAGACAGCTTGCAAAAGGTGTGCTAAAATTTGTCCGAAAATTGGGGAAGAATTGCATATATAAGAGCATCTTGAATTTTAAGTAGAGCGATTGAACAAAAATGGAGGCTGTGCGTATGGAAAAGTTTCTTAAGTGTAAATTAAAAATGGGGGGGGCAAAAGATAGTTTAAAAGCTTTCCTTTTTACTGTAATTGCCTTGATTGCTGGCTCCATGCTGTTTGTCTCTTGTGCAGGAGGTGCAGGCGGCGGCAGCTCCGAAAGCACGGCAACGTCTTTGTGCGTACGCATGCCCACAACGCGGGCTACCTATGCCGTTTCCGATGTAGTAATCTTTACGGTATCCATATCGTCTTCATCCTATTCCAGCACAAAGTCCTGCGGACAGGGCGAAAGCCTTACCTTTGCAAACATTCCTGTGGGTCACTACTCCGTAACGGCATACGGCAAGACTGCTTCGGGCAATATAGCCGCAAAGGGAACGACATCGGTGGATGTCGAAGCCAACATAACCAAACAAGTTTCCATAAAACTGTCTCGCCTTGACTTCTATACGGTGACTTTTAAGACTGATGCTGGCTCAACAACTCCGTACACAACCCAAAAAGTCACAGCAGGCTATACGGCGACAAAGCCAGCAGATCCTTCCTCTGCAACTTTACCTGCACCATTTTCTTTTTGGGCAACATCGGCCACGGCAACGACAGCATTCAGCTTTGCAACTCCCATAACGAGCGACATCACCCTGTACGCTGTGTGTGGTGCTACGACTGCTGCAACAAGCTTTAGCGGCACGGTGGAACAATTCCTTGCGACAGAGTTTGCAAACACCAGCTCTGATACAAGCCCATACCCGATAACCATTACAGGGGTGACGAATGACAACCTTGATGACATCATAGACCATCTGAGGGAATTTTCAACGTCAGATGGAACAAAACGGCTTTGGTGCGAGTTGACTTTGTCTGGTGCAGATCTCACGGAAATATATGGCAATGCATTTGGAGGTACTGTTTGCATCAAGTATATTACGAAGCTAAGACTTCCTGATAGCGTTACAAAGATTAATGGTTCTGCATTCGCTGGGTGTGAAAACCTGTGTGACCTTGAATTGCCGGCATCTGTAGAGGAAATCGGAGGAGAGGCATTTTATAGTTTGGGTAGTGCTTCTGGTGTAGGTGTTGCAATTACATTGCCTGCCTCGGTCAAGAAGATTTATAGTGATACATTTTCATCTTCTAATTTGACAAGCCTTACTGTTGAAGGTGAAAATTCATGGAATGCTACGGGATCAGCGCCAGCGGCAGGTATTACTATTGATGTCAGCTGCATTACAAGTACGTTCAGCCCAGTCACTACCTACAGTAGGGACTGAGTGGCTTTGTAAGATTTCCTTATAGAAATCAAAAGAGGTCTGTTAAGCGAGACTACTGAAAAATGTTTCATTTAAGTGGGCTTAAAAAAAAGGACGTTAATTTTTCGAGTGAAAAAAAATAAAGTTGACGTCCTTTTTATTTCTTTTCTGCATTTTTTCGTGGCAGTGCAGTTGAAAAATTGCTTGCAATCTCTTTATGCAAGAAGTACGCACATTGCAGAAATGTTTCTTTTCATATAATCATCCATTCCGTAAGCTGATGTGCTGCACTTGAATAGTTTACTCCTATCTTTACGATTCTGCGGCCGTCATCCCCGTAGGCTATTGCATAATCCTTGCTGTTGATTTGTTCCAAAGCATCTTTTGCAGTGCCGTCCATCTTGAACTCAAAAATGTAAATGGCATCTTTTTCCCATACGACGGCATCGCTCCTGCCCTTGCCGTTCTGTACCTCGCACTGCACAAACTCGCCCATCAGCTTGAAGATGAGCCACACGAAAGCCTGGCAGTTGAGCTCGTACTGCTTCTGGTTCGTCGGCTTTGGAGCAGATGCAAATATGCGGTTGATCCTCTGCATGAAGTCCTCCACCTTGCCCGCACGCAGTTCCTTTATGAAGTTGAGTACTTCAATATTGCCAGTTTTTTCCTCGTAGCCTGCATAAAGCGGAACAAGATTTTCATACAGTCCGTATTTTACTTCTTCGTTCGGCAGTCCCAGCGTAAAGCTTCTAAATTCCCTGTCATACGATTTTATGGTGATGTAACCTGTCTGATAAAGCATGGGAAGAGGGTCTGTTGCAGTAAGGCGGTAGTTCTCTAGGGTTCTGGAGCCTACTTCAATGGCCGATTCAAGCGAAGTATAATCGAAGCCCGAGTTCCTAATCATCTTTGTAAGGAAAGTTGGCGTTCCTGTTGCAAACCAATAGCTGCCGAATGATTTGTTGAAAAACGCATTAATCAGGCTGAACGGATTGTAGATGTCAGTTTTCAGGTTTTCAGAAAAATGATAGCCGTCATAATTGCGTTTCAGCTCTGCAAGGCACTGTTCTGTCGTGATTTCATTGTCCTTGCTCATAGCTTCGATTTCTGGAACAAAATTCGCTTCCAGTTCTTCCTGCGTTATTCCGCAAATGGCCGAAAACTCCCTGTTCATCGAAATGTCATTGAGGTTGTTCAGGTCGGAAAAAATGCTTACCTTGTCAAAGCGCGTGACACCTGTTATGAAAACGAACTGAAGGTGTGCGTCCTCGCCTTTCAACACTCCATAGAACGACTTCAGGATTTTGCGGAATGCATCTACAAGAGCTTCGTCTCCAACGGCGCTTAAAAGTGGCTTGTCGTATTCGTCTACCAGGACGACTGCCTGCAAGCCTGTCTTTTCGTGGGCGGCCTTTATTACATCGCTGAACCTGTCGGCAAGGGTTTTAGCTCCGTTAAAACCGTATTTTTTTTCATAATCAGACAGTTTTTTATCCAACGAACTGCGAAAGCTTTCTTCAGTAGAAAAGTCTCCAATGTTGAAGTCAAAATAGAAAACAGGATATTGCTTCCATTCCGTTTCGCGTTTTGCAATTGCAAGGCCTTCAAAAAGGTCTTTTCTGCCCTCAAAGTAGCTTTTGAGCGTGGAAAGAAAGAGCGACTTTCCGAACCGGCGTGGACGGCTCAGGAAATAGGGCTTTCCAAGTTTTACAAGTTTTTCTATAAAGGAAGTCTTGTCTATGTAGATATAATTTTTTTTCCTCAGTTCCTCAAATGCCTGTATGCCAATAGGAAGCGTTCTTGCTTTCATTGTGTTCTCCTTTTTTAGATAAAAAGCATATGGTATATGCATTATAGCACGATATTAAACTAAAATACACTGAGACTCAGGAGATTCTATGTGCTTTCCGAGGCTCCGCTTGCCCGCACGCTTCCGCTTTCGAGCATGGTATGCCTTAAACTCACCTGTAATTGCGATGCAAAATTAATGATGAACCCCAATTGAAAAAAATCCGATAATGAGAGCGGGTATAGGGGTATTATTTATGAAATTCAATTCAAAACACTTACTGACGGGTGTTGCCGCTCTTTTATTTATCATTGCTCTGTCAGTCGCAGTCAGTCTTGTTACGGGTCTTGTAGGAGACTTTGCGGTTGGCCGAATGCTGTATGATGTTTACGGCATAAGCAGTTTTTTAATTCCAGTATTCTTTTTTGTTGCCGCCTGGTTCTGCATTGACGGCAAATGGTCTGTACAACGCATTGTCTGCCTTGCAATTAGTTTTATTCCTTTTTTTACGCTCGCTGTTGCAGAAAACATAGCACGCAAGGTATATGCGGAAGACATTGGGCCGATTGCATTTACAAAAATAATAATACTCATGGCAATAGCCGTTCTTCTTGTGGCCATGGAATATCTTGTAGCCATGGTGCTTTCAACTTCGTCCCTGAAAAAGGATATTGTTCCCCAGGTTTTAAAATATAAAAAAATTATTGTCGAAAAACTGTTGTTCTATAAGGCAAGATTCTTTAAAAAGTCTCGCGTTGTAGTGCCAGTTTCAAATCAGAGTCAGGTTGAAAAACATACTATTGACGCAGGGCAGGATTCTGAGCCGGATGAAACGGTTGTGGCGGAAGATGCTTTGAACAATGGTGTCCAGAATGAAGGCATTTCTGGCGAAACAATTGTGGCTACAGAAGAATCCCCGATGTCTGAAGAAGAGCGGGAGATTGACATGGAAATTGAACGTAGCATTGATGCCGCCGTAGATTCCATGTTTGAAGAAGATAGACAAGATCCAGCTTCTGTCCAGGAATCTGAACCTTCTGAGGTTCAACCTTCTGGAGTTGATGCTGAGCCTGTTGAAGATGAGCCTGCTAAAAGGAATACAATGGAGCTTCCTTCTGTTCATGAAGTATTTGAGCAGATGGAAAATGATGTCAATGAAGAATTGCAGGCGGCTGTATTAGAAAAGGATCTTGATGCAGAAGAAGAATTTATAGAAGAAAGTGATGATGAGCCTGCATCGGAAAATGATGAATATGAGATTGTTGATGAAGAAAGACCTGCTGAACAAGAGCCTTTTGCCGAGGAAGATGTAGAGGATGAATCTGAAGATGAAATTCTTGAAGATGAAGAAGAGTCTTTGGATGAAGATTTTGATGAATCAGAAGACTCTGAAGAATCAGCTGAGTATGAATCTGAAATGTCGTTAGAGTCTAGTGAAACAGATGAAACGGAGGAAACTGATGGACACGATGATTCCGTATCTTATGCTGACATGCCGCGTGCCGTTCAGTCTGATGGTACTCCGATAGCACTGCCGGAAAAAAAACGTGCTCATGGTCCTTATGCTGTTTCTACGGATTTGCTGACGGCCTATGAAGACAATCACTACTGGGTCATTGATGAAGAGACGGAACATGCTTCCGAAAGTCTTACCGAAACTTTGAACGAGTTTGGAATTAAGGCCGAGATAACAGGCATCATAAAAGGTCCTGTCGTAACCATGTTTGAAATGCTTCCCGCTCCTGGTGTCAAGCTGAGTAAAATTGTTGCTCTTCAGGACAATATTGCACTGCGTCTTGCTGCAAGTTCCGTCCGCATTGTTGCTCCTATACCTGGCAAGAATGCTGTTGGAATAGAAATTCCTAATGCAAAGCGTGCGATAGTTTCGTTCAAGGAATGCATTGAACAGGATTTGCCTGAATGGAAAAAGATGGCTGTTCCCGTAATTTTGGGCAAGGACATTGAAGGAAAGCCTCAGATTATGGACTTGGTAAAAACTCCCCACCTTCTTATTGCTGGTTCAACAGGTGCCGGAAAGTCTGTCTGTGTAAACAGCATGCTTATGAGCATTCTTTACAAGCGCAGTCCTGATCAGGTAAAACTTATTTTGATAGACCCTAAGATTGTTGAATTGAAACTGTACAATGATATTCCTCATCTTCTTACGCCTGTCATTACAGAGCCTAAAAAGGCAATGCAGGCATTGCAGTATTGTCTGTGCGAAATGGAACGCCGCTATGCCCTTCTTGACGGAATGGGCGTAAGGGATATTTCGTCTTACAACAAGCGCATTGTAGACCGCAGAATTGCTGCAGAAAAATTGCCTTATCTTATTGTTGTCATTGATGAGTTTGCAGACCTTATGGCAACGACTGGCAAGCAGCTTGAAACTGTAGTTGCCCGTCTGTGCGCAATGAGCCGTGCTGTAGGCATTCATCTTGTACTGGCAACGCAGAGACCTTCTATTGATGTCATTACCGGTCTCATAAAGGCTAATATTCCGAGCCGCATCGCCTTTATGGTTGCAAGCAAGACAGACAGCCGCATTATCATTGATCAGGTTGGTGCAGAAAAGCTTTTGGGCAAAGGTGACATGCTTTACGCAAGTTCTACAGATCCGTTCCCTGTCCGCATTCAGGGAACATTTGTAAGTGATCAGGAAGTTGAAAATGTTGTTGAAAGCGTAAAGCAGTGGGGCGAGCCTGAATATATTGATGATGAAATTTTCGTTCCTGATGATGACGATGATGATGACGGACAGATTTCGTTTATGAGTGACGGTGGTGAGGATCCTTTGTATGAAAAGGCTCTGGACATTGTTGTTCAGGCAGGAAAAGCAAGTGCGTCGTACATTCAGCGCAGACTTAAGATTGGCTACAATCGTGCCGCACGTCTTGTTGAAGAAATGGAAGAAAGGGGCATTGTAGGACCTGCAAATGGAAGCAAGCCTAGGGAAATCATTCATATTCCCTGAATGAATCCGCATACCATAATATTAAAAACTGAGGATAAAAAAATGAAGAAAAGTTTTATTGTAACGACTCTTGCATGTATTGCTGTATTGGCATTGCCAGCTTTTTCTAACGGAAGGAAGGACGACCTTGTACCAGATGCAGACATTCAGACTTTAGAAGAAAACTCGTCAGAAGCTTCTGAAGAAATTTCCATGAAATATTTTCATGATCTGCCTACAGGTGATGCCGTTGAGTTTCATGAAGTATGGGGCTATGTCATGCAGGACAGAGAATATGAGTTTAACAATACTATGCCCATTACGGACTTGTGCTATTTTAGTGCAGACATTGACTGTTACGGTGAAATAGAAAAAATTCCTAATGCTTCAAGGATAAAAAACTATAAGGGAAGAAAGCATCTGGTTGTTACATGCGAAAGCCGTTCCCTTACTCATTTTGTACTTGATCCTCAGTTTGGTGTGAGCAAAAAGATTGTAGAAACATTAGGCAAGGCTTCGTCTTCTTATGATGGAATACAGATTGACTTTGAGCTTATTCCAAAGCGTGATGGTGAGAATTTCAGAAAATTTATTTCTGATTTGCGTAAACGCATCGGTCAGGAAAAATGGCTCACTATAGCCTTGCCTGCCCGTGTAAAGACACTTGAAAATGATGTTTTTGATTATACAAAGATAGAACCTCTTGTTGACCGCATAATCATTATGGCTTATGATGAACACTGGAGCACTAGCAAGCCTGGTGCTGTTGCAAGCATGGAATGGTGCGAGCGCATTGCCGATTATGCAAAAACCGTGCTTCCTAAAAAAAAGCTTGTCATGGGAATTCCTTTTTATGGACGGACATGGCAGGATGAAAATTACGGCAAAGCCTGGTACTTCAGCGGCATAAACAGGATTTTAGGCGAAAACAACATGCATACTGTTGAGCGTGAAGATTCCGTGCCGTATTTTACATTTACAAAGCAGATTAAGGTAACTGGGTATTTTGATGATACATTTTCTCTTGTTGCAAGGCTACGCCTGTATGCCGACAAAGACATTGACCGAATTGCATTCTGGAGAATCGGACAGGAAGATCCTTCTTTCTGGACGTGGCTTAAAATTAAATAGCAGATTTCTTATATATGATAAAGCAGACAGGGCATGCTGATCTTCCGCTGCATCACGGTGTCGTGCCAAAATGGCTTGCAGACCGCATGATGTTGCTGGGAACAGAAATCATACAGACTCTTCTGCTTGAGTATGGTAAAAAAGAAGTTCTTTGCCGGCTGAGCGATCCTTTATGGTTTCAGTCGCTTGGTGCTGTGCTAGGAATGGACTGGCATTCAAGTGGCATTACTACAAGTGTAATGTATGCCTTAAAGAGAGGCATTAATTCACATGCAAGAGAGTTTGGACTATGCATTTGCGGTGGGCGCGGCAAGTATTCTCGCAAGACACCAGAAGAACTTCTGTATCTTAGTGATAAGACAGGGCTTGACGGGGATGCCCTTGTGCGTGCAAGCAAGTTGTGTGCAAAGGTTGACAATACTGCCGTTCAGGATGGCTTTCAGCTTTATCAGCATAATTTTATTCTGTCTGATGAAGGTGACTGGGCTGTAGTCCAGCAGGGCATGAATGCCAGTCTAAAGACTGCTCGCCGCTATCACTGGTGTTCTGCAAGTGTCCGTTCGTTTGTCGAAAATCCTCATTCTGGAGTCACTGGTGAAAGCATGGGGCAAATCCTAAACCTTGCAGATGCCAGTGCTTCTGATACCAGAAAGTCTGTACTTTCGCTTGCAACAGAAAAGCCTGACAGAATTGTAAACGAAATAAAACTTATTTCAGGAGAACAGCTTTCGCTGTTTGATGGCAGCCGTAACTGCATAATGCCCTCTCATCATGAGGTGCGTGCCGAAGATGTGGATTTAAAGCGGCTTGGCGGAGTTCTTGCAGCCTCATACGAAACTCAGCCTGAGGATTTTGAAAGCCTGCTGCTTACTCCGGGGCTTGGACCAAGAACATTGCAGTCACTCACGCTTGTAAGTGAAGTCATTTACGGTACACCTTCCCGCTTTACAGATCCTGCAAGGTTTAGTTTTGCACATGGAGGAAAGGACGGTCACCCTTTCCCAGTTCCTACGAGAATTTATGATGAGTCCATACGTATTTTGGGTGAATCCATAGAAAGATCAAAATTAGGCTATTCTGATAAGTCTGAATGTCTTCGCCGACTGCATTCTACTGCACTGGAAATTGAACGTAATTGTGCACCTGAAGCTGATTTTGACAGGATTATTGCCCATGAAAATGAAAATTCTAAAGAATGGGGTGGAAGAACCTGCTATGATGACTAAATCTAAATCTGACAAAACATTGTCACTTCGCGTATTGTTTCTTGTATTGCTGGTTCTGCTTGCAATAATACTTTGTGTCTACATGTTTTTTCTATCGCCTTTTTATGCCATTGAAGACGGTTCTGGAACAGAGCCTTCTGAAAACAGAAAATATCATATTGTTGTTGTCGGGCGCTCTCAAAATGAATCTTTTTTGACAGAGATTTTTACTGGGGCTGAAGAACATAGCAGTGAATATGACTGTGTTGTTGAACTGAATATTCCAAAGTCTTCTGTAGAAAACGAATCGATGCAGAATCTTTTGGATTATGCTGCCTATACTAATGCTGACGGTGTGATTGCATACATGGACGAAGCCGATTCATTAGTTCAGGTTCCCTTGAACAAAGACAAGGAAACCATTCCTCTTGTTACGGTTGCTCAGTACCTTCCTTCTGTCTCTCAGATTTCATACATAGGTACAAACTATTCAGAGCTTGGCAGAAAGATTTCGTATGAATGTTCTACATATCTGCACGGTTATGGTTCCCTGATAATAATCAATACAAACATGGAAAATAATCCTAACTATAGCATCCTCATGTCGTCACTTACAACCTCATTGAGCGGATGGATAAATATTGATACGTCTGTCGTAGAGCTGGAGTCGTCCATTGAAATTCATAAACGAAATGGACTTGTCGAGCGTAAAATTCGTAATGATGAAGTTAAGCTCATTGTCTGCCTTTCTACGGAGGATACAATTCATGCAGCACAGCTTTTGACCGACATGGGAATGACAGGGGACATAGGCATAATAGGTTTTGGAGAAGGAAGCGTTGTAGAAAAATATCTTGAAAACGGAGTTGTTACAGAACTGCTTTCCATTGATTCTCAGAAGATTGGAAGGTCTGCCCTAAAGGAACTGTTTGAATATATCCGCTACGGACATGCAAACAATTACATTACTGCTGATGTGTGCGTAAAGAAGGCAGGCTCTCTATGAACATAAATGTTATGGATTTTAAACTGGTGAAAAAACTGCATACAAACTTCAGATGGCGTATATTTATGTGTGTTATTGTTGCCATCATAGTCATTGCTTTTTCATTTCTTGTAATGATAAACATGAACAGACATGCTCTTGAAAAGATTGGTAGCACTTACGAAACAAACAGAAAACTGAACACCATAACAACAAACCTTTCGAACACGGAAAAGGCTCTGAGTGATTACATGCAGTACCGCACTTTTGAAAGCATTGACTCTTATTACCATTTTCAGGCTTTGTGCGAGGATTCTGCTTCTTATTTGCAGAAAAGTCCGTCTACAGATACCATAAAGCACAAGGAGTTTATAGTATGCCAGCTTTTATCTTCTTTTTTCAAATACAGCCTTGATGCCGTAACTTCCCTTCGTGCAAACAATACCGAAAGCGCAATGCTGTTCTATAAAAAAAGCATGTCATGCTATTCCATGCTCTTATCTCAGATGGAAGATTTGAACATGCTGATGCTGCAGCGAAATGCAGAAATTTATGCAGTAAGCCACAGCCAGTACATGTCGTATGTACAGCTTAGCATAGTGTTTATTGTAGTTTTCTTCTGTCTTATTCTTGCTGTCCTGTACTTGTCGCTTAACATCATTACAAAACCTTTGATGGACATTTCCCACGTTGCAAACCGTGTTGCCCACATGGACTTTGACGTGCCTTTGTTCAATAATCAGGATGACGGAGAAATTGGCATTATTTGTCGTGCATTTGACCGTATGATTGTAAGCATCCGTGAATATGTTGACAAGATTTGGGAAAAGGCTGCTCAAGAAAATGAACTTCGCGAAAAGGAAATTGAAATGAGGGAGCTGTATGCTGATGCTCAGCTAAGGGCTTTGCAGAATCAGATAAACCCACACTTTTTGTTTAATACACTGAATACCGGTGCTCAGCTTGCAATGATGGAAGGTGCTGATAAAACCTGTTACTTTATGGAACAAGTTGCAGATTTTTTTCGTTACAACATTCAACAGAAAGGTCATGTCGCTACCATTGATGAAGAGCTGTCCCTTGTAGACAGTTATGTCTACATAATGAAGGTACGCTTTGGAGACCGTATTGAATTTATAAAAAAAGTGTCTGCAGAAAAGCATGAAAATCTGTTGCCAAGAATGACATTGCAGCCTCTTGTAGAAAACTGCATGAAGTATGGACTTAAGGAAGCAAAGGGAATTATAGAAATTTCAATTGAAAAGGAGATCTATCAGATTCTCATTAAAATTTCTGATAACGGCTGTGGATTCTCACCGGAACTTCGGGAAAAGATTTTAAAGGCAGAAGGTTCTGTGCCGCTAAAGGACGACAGAACTGGAACAGGTACTGGACTCATAAATGTAATTTCGCGCCTTAGAATTTACTTCCATAGAAATGATGTTTTTGATATAGTAACAAATGAACAAGGTGGTACAACCTTTTTGCTAAGGATTCCGAATGTATAATATTTTGCTGACAGATGATGAACAGATAATGATAGATTCTCTAAAATTCATTATTGAGAAAAATTTTGCTTCTGAAGTGCAGGTGTTTTCGTGTCTGTCTGGTACTCAGGCTTTGGAAATTGTTGCGAAAAACAAGGTTGACATTATCTTTATGGACATAAACATGCCGGCTTTAAACGGACTTGAAACCTTAAAGTATATAATGCAGTCAAAGCCAGATACTGTAATCATCATTCTTAGTGCTTTTGATCAGTTTCAGTATGCACAGGAAGCTGTAAACCTTGGCGTTTACAAATATCTTACAAAGCCTGTAAACAGAAATACAGTTGTCGAGACTGTCAGAAATGCCATGAATCTTGTAGACCAAAGGCGTGGCCGCATGTCCAGCGAGGTTGAGCTGTATAAGAAACTGGATCTTGTGTCTCCGATGATAGAGAGTGACTTTATTTATTCGGCCGCATTCAGTGAGGGAAAGGACGTTTCTGAATATTTTTCTTACTTTGACATTCATGACAGTTTGTGGTGTTTCTGCTGCTTGGAATTTCCACGCATGAAAAAGCAGTCAGAAGTGTATCCTAAGCTAAGGGAAACACTAACTGCAAAGAGCCGTTGCATCATAGGCTCTTTTATGCTGAACAGAATAGTCGTGTTCTTTATTTTTCCGTCTGGCAAGAATGAATCCGTAATACAGGATGAGATTTCATATCTGTACAAGCTTTTGAGCATAGGAATAGGCTCTGGCATTCGTGCTGGTGTGAGCGGTTTTGAAACTGATATACACAGGACTAACATTGCGTACAGCAAGGCGATGGAGGTTTTGAACAAAGTTCCTGCTGATGGCGGAATATGTTTTGCAGATGATGATGTAAAGCGTCCTGAAGAAAAAAACAATGTTGGAATCATTGCTGAAAAGATTTTTGGGCGCATAAGGGCTGGTGATGCAGGAGTCATTAATGCCCTGGTGTCGGCGTATTGTAATGCACTTGTCGAAAAATATTCCAGTGACATGGGACGTGTAAAAAACGGCATGTTTGAACTGCTTGTCAATGTAAGGAACATTACGTCTGAAATTGATAATGCTTATGAGAATGATGCATTTTCAACTGCTTTTTCTGTATTGAGCAATACAAACAATATGGAAGAAATTGTTGCGTACATGCAGGCTCGCTGTTGTGAATGTGCAGCTCATGTAATGCAGTTTTCATCAAAGCTTAACAACCCTATTATTGAAAAGGCTGTTGCGTTTATTAATGAGCATATTGCGGAAAATCTTTCTCTTGAAGATACTGCTGCTGAGGTAAATGTAAGTCCTTTTTACCTTAGCAAGCTGTTCAAGGAAGAAAAAAACGAAAATTACATTTCTTACATTACTGACATAAGGATGCAGAAAGCTCAGGAACTGCTGAAAAATCCACGGGCGAGCATAAAGGAAGTTAGTGCAAGTGTAGGTTATAAGGATCAGAATTATTTCAGCCGCCTGTTCAGAAATAAATTTGGTCTGACTCCTACAGAATATAGAGATGGAGCAAATGGTGCAAAAAAGTAAGATTTTAAAAAGTTTAGGTATTGTTTTGTTTGTCCTGCTGTCCGTGTCATGCAAGGCAAAATCTTCTAAGTCGGAAAGTGCCGGTAGGAATAAATCTGTTTTTATAGAAAAAAAGCCTGTCATTGGATTTTCCATTGATACCCTTGCCCTTGAACGATGGCAGCGGGATCTTGATGTCTTTATGAACAAGACAAAGGAACTTGATGCGGAAGTTATTGTTCAGAATGCAGGTAACAGTGTTGAAGAACAAAAAAAACAGTTGCTTTATCTTATGGATAGAAAAGTTGACGCCGTTGTTATTGTTGCAAAAAAACGGGATTCACTTACAGAACCTATAAAGACTCTCCGTTCAAAGGGCATAAGCGTAATATCCTATGACCGCCTGATTACTGATGCTGACATAAGCATGTACATTTCTGTTGATACAGAGCGTGTAGGAGAGCTTATGGCACGAAGGTTTATTTCAACGGGAGTCGGAAAAAAATGGTATCTAATTCTTGGACCGGAAGATGATTTTAACATGAGCCTTTTAAAAAAAGGGGTTTTAAAGGTTATTTCTGGAAGAGGAATCACTATTACAGGCACATTCTATACGACTGGCTGGAACTATGATGTTTCATATAACGAGGCTGTAAACCTGATTACGAGCGGCAATATTCCTGATGCCATAGTTTGTGGTAATGATGCCGTTGCCGGTAGTGTCATAAAGGCATTTGATGATTATTATCCGGGATATCATGTTGCAATTTGCGGACAGGATGCTGACATTGCAGCCTGTCAGTATGTAGTCCGCGGCAAGCAGGATTTTACAATATACAAGCCTATTTCTGAACTGTCTGAAATGGCTGCTGAATATGCAGTCATGCTAGCAAATGGCAAGAAGGTGTCCGATATTGTTCCCGACAACAAGAAAATAAACAACGGCTATGCAGATATTCCCGTCGTGTGGCTGGATCCAAAGATTGTAGAAAAGAACAACATTGATGAAGTTGTAATAAAGTCTGGTTTTCATACATACGGAGAAGTGTATCGCTAAGTTCTCTACAGTATCTAGATTTTTTTTATGACAAAAAAATCTAGATACTGTGCTAAATTTTTTCATGTAAAAATAAATGCCCTATTGAATTTCGCAAAAATTTGCAGAATTTTGCTTACCCACTAATATGTGTTTTCTGATAGTATTAAATCATCAAAACAAAACAAATAGTAATTTTCTAAGGGGGAAAACTATGAAAAAAATTATGGCATTGCTTTTGGCTGGCATGATGATCGTACCAAGCGTATTTGCTGCAAAAGCAAAGAAAATCTCAAAGAAAACACCAATCGGTGTTTCTATGCCTACAAAAGACTTACAGCGCTGGAACCAGGACGGTGCTAACATGAAAGCACAGCTTGAAGAAGCTGGTTACAAAGTAGACCTTCAGTATGCTGCAAACGATATCCCAACACAGGTATCACAGGTTGAAAACATGATTACTGGTGGATGCAAAATTCTCGTAATCGCAGCTATCGATGGTTCTTCACTTTCAAACGTTCTTGAAACAGCTCGCAAAAAGAAGGTTCAGGTTATTGCTTACGACCGCCTTATCATGGATTCAAAAGCAGTTTCTTACTATGCTACATTTGATAACTACAAAGTAGGTACAATCCAGGGTGACTACCTCGTAGACAAGCTCGGACTCAAGAGCCGCACATCTTCAAATCCTGTTTACATGGAGTTCTTCACTGGCGATCCAGGTGACAACAACATCAACTTCTTCTTCGGTGGTGCAATGGACGTTCTTCAGCCATACCTCGACAAGGGTGTAATCGTATGTCCTTCTGGTCAGACAGCAAAGGCACAGGCTGCAACTCTCAACTGGTCAACAGAAGAAGCTCAGAAGAGAATGGAAAACCTTATCACTTCTAACAAGTATGGTCCAAAGGGAACAAAACTTGATGCAGTATACTGCTCAAATGACTCAACAGCTAACGGTGTAACAAACGCTCTTATCTCTGCAGGTTACACAGCAGACAACTTCCCAATCATTACTGGTCAGGACTGTGATATCATCTCTGTAAAGAACATGATTAAGGGAACACAGGCTATGTCTATCTTCAAGGATACACGTACACTTGCTGCTAAGGTTGTTGAAATGGTTGACGCTATCATGAACGGAAAAGAACCACCTGTAAACGACACAAAGACATATAACAACGGTGTAAAAGTTGTTCCTTCATTCCTTTGCGAACCAGTTTACGGTTCAAAAGACAACTACAAAGAATTGTTGGTTGATTCTGGATACTACAAGGCATCTGAACTTAGATAGTTAGATTGATTTGATTAAAGGGGTGTCGAAATTATAAAATTAGACACCCCTTTTTTTTCCTAATATAAAAAAATAGGGGTTCCAATGGCTAAGACATTATTGGAAATGAAAAATATTACCAAGTTATTTCCTGGCGTAAAAGCTCTTGATAATGTAAACCTCACTGTCGAAGAAGGTGAGATTCACGCAATCTGTGGCGAAAACGGTGCAGGTAAGTCAACTTTGATGAATGTTCTGAGTGGTATTTATCCATACGGAACATATTCTGGTGATATTATTTATGATGGTGAAATTTGTAAATTCCAGACTATAAAGGACAGCGAGGCAAAAGGAATAGTCATAATTCATCAGGAACTCGCTCTTGTTCCTCTCCTTACAATTGGTGAAAACATGTTCCTCGGTAATGAACGGGGAAGCAAGGCTAAAATCAACTGGTCCGAGACATTCGATAAGGCAGATGAGCTTTTGAAAATGGTCGGTTTGAAGGATTCTTCAAAGACTCTGGTAAAAGATATAGGTGTCGGAAAACAGCAGCTTGTAGAGATTGCTAAGGCACTTGGAAAAAACGTACGGCTTCTTATTTTGGATGAGCCGACAGCATCTTTAAATGATACGGAAGCAAAACATCTTCTTGATTTGCTTCTTGCATTCAAGAAACAGGGAATGACTTCAATCATTATTTCACATAAATTGAATGAAGTTTCTTATGTTGCTGATAAGATTACCGTCATTCGTGATGGTGCATCTATTACATCACTTGATAAAGAAAAAGATAGTTTTACTGAAGATACAATTATTTCGGCTATGGTAGGACGAAGCCTTACCGACCGATTCCCTAAGCGAGAGCCTCATATTGGTGAGGTTTGCTTTGAAGTTAAAGACTGGTGCGTTGATCATCCTGTATTCGATGGAATTAAGGTTTGCGATCACATAAACTTTAACTTGCGAAGGGGTGAAGTTCTTGGAATTTCTGGTCTTATGGGTGCCGGTCGAACCGAGCTTGCAATGAGCATTTTCGGACGTTCTTACGGAACTAATATCCATGGACGCATTTTCAAGGACGGAAAGGAAGTTTCTTTCCCGAATGTAAAGTCTGCCATTAAAGCCGGACTTGCATACGTTACGGAAGACCGCAAAGGCAACGGTCTTATTCTTACCGAGTCAATCTGTAAGAATACAACTGCCGCAAAACCTGAGAAGATTTCTAAGCATGGGGTAATTGACTTTGACAAGGAACGCGAATTCGCTAAGTTCTATGTCAAGGAAATGCACACAAAATGTGCCACCGTTATGGAAAATGTTGGTAATCTTTCGGGCGGAAACATGCAGAAGGTTCTTTTGGGAAAATGGCTTTTTGCAGAGCCGGACATCTTGATTTTGGATGAACCGACCCGCGGTATTGACGTTGGTGCAAAGTATGAAATCTACTGTATCATAAACCGTATGGTTGCCGAAGGTAAGTCTGTAATCATGATTTCTTCAGAAATGCCTGAAATTCTTGGTATGTGTGACCGCATCTACATCATGAACGAAGGTAGGATGATTTCAGAGATGGACGGACGCTCAGCAACTCAGGAAAAGATTATGGCAGAAATCATTAATTCTGGCAAAAATGATAATTTAGGAAATAATGGAGAATAATATGGCAAATACGAATAAGTCATCCTCATCCTTGGATTCAGCAGTAAAATCTGTGAAATCAGTTTTCAAGGGAAATACAATGATTTTCGTCCTTGTGGGCGTAATGCTTTTGTTCGAATTTTTGATTAGTGCTCATTCAGATGGAAATTCCCATTTGTTTGCTCCTGCAAATATTACGAACATTATCCGTCAGAATGCTTATGTAGCTATCCTGGCAACAGGTATGCTGCTTTGTATTCTTACTGGTGGTAACATCGATTTGTCTGTTGGTTCTGTAGTAGCCCTTGTTGGTGCTCTTGCAGGTGTGTTCATTGTAAATCTTGGAATGCCTATTTGGCTTGCAATCTGTCTTTGTCTTATCATTGGTACAATGATTGGTGCTTTCCACGGCTTCTTTATCGCATTTGTTCATATTCCGCCATTTATTACAACTTTGGCAGGTATGCTCTTGTGGCGTGGTGTTGCAACAATCGTTCTTGATGGTAAACCAATTGCTCCTTTCCCAGAAAAGTATCTGAATCTTTTTGAAAGTTTCATTCCAAGTGGTGAGACTCTTGAAGAAAACGAGATTGAAGTTTTTGGTGAAATTGTAGACAAGCATGTTTTAATGGTTACAATGATTATTTCAATCATTTGTGTACTTGCTTTCATCGTAATGGAAGTTATAAGCCGTCAGAAGAAAATAAAGAACAATTATACAGTTTCTTCAGGAACTTCTTTTGCTGTAAAGCTTGTATTCCTTTCTTTGGTAATCTTGGTTTTCGGACAGTTCCTTGCTCGTGACCGTGGTCTTCCAGTTATCCTTATTTTGTTGGGAATCATCATTGCTGCTTATGGCTATTTTACACAGAATACAGTTCCTGGCCGCTACCTCTATGCTATTGGTGGTAACGAAAAGGCAGCACGTCTTTCTGGTGTAAATACAAATAAGGTTATGTTCTTTGCATATACAAACATGGGATTCATTGCAGCAGTTGCAGCTCTTGTTACAATTGCACGTCTTAATTCAGCCCAGCCAACAGCAGGTCAGAACTATGAAATGGATGCTATTGCATCATGTTTCATTGGTGGTGCTTCTGCTTATGGTGGAACAGGTACTGTAAGTGGTGCTGTTGTCGGTGCTATCTTCATGGGTGTTTTGAACAACGGTATGTCTATCCTTGGTGTTGATATGAACTGGCAGCGTGCTGTTAAGGGTCTTGTTCTTTTGCTTGCTGTTCTGTTTGACGTAGCATCAAAGAGAAAGAGATCTGGAAAATAATAAGGTAAAAAGTTTCAAGCTTGCATGTCAGGCTTGAAACATGGCACATTAGTTTTTGTTTTGGCAAAAACAAGTATCTTTGATACTCTAAAACTTCCTCCAATGACATAGCTCTGGTTCCACTTTGTGGGGCAGGGCTTTTTTTTTATGGATATATCTGATATAGTGGGTACATGATTAAAGCTCATATAGAAGACAGTGAATTGTCTGAATATCTGCATGTCCTGCAGAAAGATGAAATGATTCACTTTACCATGGCGGAAGGCAGAATACGTGGTGCTCTTTTTCACGGAACTCATTTTGTAAATCAGATGAGGGCACAGCACGGTACAGGAATTTTGGAAACATATATACTCGGACAGGCTTGTCTTTGTGGAGCTCTGCTTATTCCTGCACTCATGAAAGGACGTGAGCATGTAAGCTGGAGATATGATGTAGAATCTTCCCCAGCAAAAGGATTTAGTGTAGAAGCAGATTCTACAGGGTGGGTTCGTGGCTATCTGCTTACAGAGCATATTCCTGTGGACAAGCCTTTGGAAAACTGGGACATGAAGCCTTTTTTGAGTGGAGATGGTTTCATGACCATACAGACATCACGCCCTGGAGATAAATATCCGCAGACAAGTTCTGTAAATACCACTGGTAATATTGCTGACGATTTGGTTTTCTTTTTTGACAGGAGTGAACAGCTGAAAAGTGCCATTACAACATCTATACAGATGGACAGAGCTGGACGTGTGGTTGGTGCTGGGGGAATCTTTATACAGGTTATGCCTTCAACCGGAGGTCACTATGCAGGCAAGGTAAAACTTGGTTCTCAGATAAATACTGCTTCAAATCAGGAAGAAGATGAGGCTGTAATAGATGATGTTTCCAAGGCATATATGGAAGCACCATCTTTGGGAACATGGTTTAGTCAGGGGCATTCACATGAGGAATTTTTGCAAAAGACTTTTGGTTCTTTCAATCCTGTTGTTGCTGTTCATCGTGACATAATTTATGACTGTCCTTGTTCAAAGGAATCTTTTATACGCTTCTTAAAGACCATGCCAGAAACTGACAGGGCTGACTTAAAGAAAAAGAATGAGATTCTAGAATTGCGCTGTCAGAATTGTGGCTCGGTATATCATGTTAAACCAACTGAATTCTAAGCTGAAAAAACATATACCGTCTTTAATTTCTTTGTGGCGAAAGAATTCAGACGGTTCAAGTCTTTCTAATAAAGAACTTTCTGTTGTCTCTAATTCCCTGCTGGCATTACAGAGAGGTCTTACTGGAAACCGTGAACTAGCTGGAGCTGGCTACATGGACAGCTCTAACTATTTAGGAGCCTATCTTTTATATTATTGGCCGGTTTCCTACATGCAGATTGCTTTAGAGGCAAATGCTTTAAAGCCGTTTGTAAAAAATGCACCTCTACCTCTGCGCATTTTAGATATCGGCTCAGGACCAGCTCCAGCTTCAGCAGCTTTGTGCGATGCTTTTTCGATAAAAGACGTAACTCTTGTAGATTCGTCAAAAAAAGCCCTCTCCCTTGCGCAACGATTATTTTCAGCAGAATGGAAATCTTGCAAAGTTAATGCGATGGTGCATGATTTTGAAACAGAAGAGCTTCCAGATATAAGCGGAAATTTTGACATTATTGTGTTAAGCCATTCATTAAATGAGTTGTGGAAAGACAAGAAAAATGCATTGGAGCTTAGAACCGCACTATTAAAAAAGCTGTCCGCATTTCTTAAAGAAAATGGCATCCTTCTTGTGTCCGAGCCAGCTCTGCTTTTAACAAGCCGAAATCTGATTAATGTTCGCGATACTCTTGTGCAGAAAGGCTTTTCTGTAATATCGCCTTGTTTGTGTTCTGCAATTTGTCCAATAACACAGTCTGGAACGCAGTCAGGGACTAAGCAAACTTGTCATGCAGAAATATTCTGGAATCCAATAGAGCCAGTTGCTTCTATAGCAAAGCTTGCAAGACTGGACAGGCAATCTGTAAAAATGACATATATGGCATTTGTTAAGGGTGATTGCATTCAAAAATCTGATTTGTCAGAAAATAAACAGGCAGTTTACAAGGTTGTTTCGGACGGCATGCTTAATAAATCTGGACGCATTAGATATTTACTTTGTGATGGCACAAAGCGAATCCCATGTTCTGCAAAGAAAGATGATGCCTATGCGCGTGCAATAGGTTTTTTCTCGCTGTCTAGATATGATACTGTTGAGTTGGAAAATCCTGAATTGAGAGGAGACTCTTCTAGTTTGGCATTTGGAATTAGTCCTCAAACAAAGCTGAAAATTACAAAGTTTTCGAAAGACAATTCATTTACGGAAGAAAGTTCAACTCTTTAAGCCACTGATACAGCGACTCATTCCAATGAAACTCTTGCATGAATTTATTATTCATCATGCCAAAGCCGTGTCCGCCCCATTCATATTGGGCAAATGTACAGTTGACGCCTTTTTCTTGCAGGGCTGCATACAATCGTTCGCTGTTTTCAAAAATAACAACAGGATCATCGTGACATGCGACAAGATACACAGGTGGCATTGTATCAGGAATCTGCATCTCCATTGAAAATAAATCCTTCTGTTCCTGCGATGGATTTTTGCCGAGTAAACTTTTTCGCGACCATTTGTGTCCAATGTCATCCTGCATGGTTACTACCGGGTAAACTGGTATTACGAAATCTGGACACAGGCTTACTGTTGTGTGGATGCCTATTTTTTCCAATTCATTTACTCTGCCGGCAAATGCTCCTGCCCATGTCACTAAGTGTCCTCCTGCTGAAAAACCGATTATACCTACTTTTGCAGGATTTATTTTGTATCTGTCAGCATCCATGCGCACAAGTTGAATCGCCCTCTGAATGTCCTGCATCATTGCTGGATAGTGGTAATTGTCTTGTGCCACGCGGTATCGCAGGACAAATGTTGTCGCTCCGTGCAAGTTAAACCAGTTGGCGGTTGTATGCCCCTCGTTGTATACACCAAGATGATGGTAGCTTCCGCCTGGGCATATTATGACAGCTGTTCCGCATGGATTGTCAGGAATGTTTACTTCCATGATTACTCTTGTACCTGGCATCTGTTTAGTTTTTGCCCATATATTAACGCTCATGCTTTTTTTTGCATGGCAGGGGATGACAATAGTGATTAAGAATATCAGTACAATAAAAAAAATATTGGAACTAGATGATTTTACCGTCATATAGATATGCTTCTGCTGCAATTTCGGAGTGTATTTTCTTTGTAAGGCGGCGTGTTGCAATCTGGCTTTCATATTCTTTGTATTCTTGTATATGAATAGGAGGCAGAAGCTTTATGTCGTAAAAATAAATGCCAGTCCTGTTGTATGAGAAGAATGCATCATGTTTGCCAAGTCCGTACTTGTCAGTGCCTCCAATGTATACAGGCTGTATGTCCGCATTCGTTTCGTAAGCAATGTGAGCTGCTCCCCTCTTGAATTTATTTGTGCCGTGACGAGGCGTTCTTGTTCCTTCTGGAAAGATTATAAGGTTGTTTCCGTCTGAAAGGGTTTCCCTTGCCAGTGAGTACATTTCTTCAATGCCCATTGTGTTTACAAGATACAACTGCTTTATGATGATTGCAAATACACTGTGTGAAAGGCTTCCTCGTACAATGCAGTCTGCATTTGGCATGAATGAAATAAGGAACACTACATCAAGAATGGAAGGATGATTTGCAACAATTATTTTAGAAGAAAGTTTTTTAAATTCTTCCCGTGAAGATACTTTTAAATCCAGTCCCCCAGTAAGTCTCATAAGGAAAATGAAAAACCTGAATGTGCATGAGACAAATTTACGTGCATGTATTTTAAAATTCTTTGCCGGATGAAATATAATCTTGAAGATAGGAAATGCAATAATGCCTATAAGAATTGCTCCTATTCCAAATATTACGCACATCAAGAGTTTTGCAATGCAGCCGTATATGTAGAATAGTCTGTTTTTTATAGGTGGAAGTCCTTCTGTGCTGTATCGCGGATCTTTTGTTTTCATAAGATGCCTCTTAAAAAATCTGATGGAGTTTGTTTAGATACGGAAAGCTTTGAAAATCTATTGTCTTTTTGTTCTGATGATATTAAAGCTGCAAAAGCCATAGGCTCATTTTGTACAGGACGCAGATTGCCGTAACATTCCGGTACAAGCTCGTCCGCATATACTAAAAGAACTTCTTTTTCGTCATCACATAGAACAGGAGCACATGCAGCTGTAAGTGCATTGTAAAAATTGTTGTCAGAAGGAAAAATTACAGAGTATCCACCCTTGAGCTGACAAGCAATTGCTGCCAGTGCAACAGGTGCATTGAATACTGAAAGGGAAAATGCGGATGGCGAAACTTCTTTTTCCTTAATGAGTTTTTCATTGATTGTGAACTCCCTTTTGATTTCACCTCTGAAAGAAATAAATACCTGCTTGGCATCTGCGCAACAGTATTCTTGAACAGCATCATGGACTACCTGAATTGTCATTTTGCTAAGCTGGCTTAATCTTCTTCTAAAAATAGGCGTAGTAAATGAAATGGCAGGGGCTTCTTCTGTACAGGCAATCTGTCTCGTTCCGTTTTTCCATTCTGACCATTCCTGATTTGTTGTAACTCCAGGCGCCCAGCAGCAGGGGGGTGAAATGTATAGTTCTTTCATTTGGAAAACTCCCGTCTGCTATAAGTTTTTATTGAAACAAGGCTTGAATACCAGCAGGGAATATGAGTTTGACCCCAAATTATGGTGAGCTGTTTTTAGCTCAAATCCTGCTTTTTCAATTGCATCTACGAGCTCTTCGTAACGATACATTTTACTGTTACCGTTTGCCATGCATGTAAAGTACAGAGAGGTTGCCTGCAGAGCGTAAGATTCTCCAATAAATTTCTGCCTGTCCCATAAAGGTTCAAGTACGTATACAAGGGTATCTTTACTTGCATGTTCATGTACTTTGGTCAGTATTTTCGTTATCTGTCTGAGTGAAAAACAGTCCAGAAACTGGCTCATCCAAACTGCGTCGGGATTTGCAGGCAGTTTTGTGCTTTCATCAAGAATATTACCGCTAAATGTATGAATTCGCTGTGCAAAGCCAGCTTTATGTGCATTTTTTTCTGCAACGGCAGTCTGTCCCGGCAAATCCACAATGGTCATTGTTACGTCTGCGTTGTAAGTACAGCACGCAATGGACCACTTCGCCGTGTTGCCTCCTATATCGACAATGTGTCGAGGCTTGTTGGCAAAAACAATTGGAAGTGCTTCTGGAAAGGCTATGTCGCTGTAAAAGTGGTCAAAAGTAAACCAGCTTTTCTTTTCTTGCTCAGGAAGTGATGAAAGGGCTTCATAAATTGTAGTCCATTGCTCACCAAATACTTTTAATCCTTCAGGTTTTCCTGTTTTAACGGATTCTGTAAGGTAGAAGGCTCCCTTATAGCATATATCATTGACAAAATCAAAGTTTGCTTTTGTAAGGTTGTCTTCAAGAATCATCCACCCCGTTTTGCCGAGCATATATTTTTCATCTTTCTGGCAGGTAGTGTTTTTTGTATGCCTGAGGACTCCCATTCCCAAGGCCATTTCACATAGGACTCCTGCACCGTATTCAGAAACGCCTGCTTTATGTGCAATTTCTGCAATGGAAATGCCGCTTTCTCCTGCATCTTCAATGATCTGTAATATTGAAAGAGAACGTAATGCCTGTATTGCTTGAAAAGTGAGCGGTGAAAATGCTATTTTCTGAGCCTCTACTTTTGCTTCTATGGCTCTAATTCTGTCTGTTTTGTAACTGTTTTTATCTGCTAAAATATTATCCATGCTGTAGATAGAATAGTATCACAGTTACTCCGAAAATACTATACTTTTTAAAATTGTGTGATAAAATAGAATTTAATAGAATAAACTGATAAAAGCAGGAAAAACTATTTGATGAAAGAAGGAAATCCTTTTGCAAAGATATTTGTTGGAAGCTCAATTGGTATTATTTTGATTGCAGTCATTGCAACCTATACAAATGATTCCAGAAAAACCGTTGATAAATACGCCACCATTGCTGTTCAGCAGAGTACTTTACGGATTTCGGAAGAAATTGATTTTATTCTAAGTTCTGCCCTCAACAGTATTCAACTTACATCTCATATTGTTTCTGATGGCATGACAGATAAAAACTTTGAAAATGCTGTCGAAGTCCTTAAGAAAATAAAGGAGAAAACCCCTTTTGCATTTATAGAATATATGCCAGCAGATTCGGATTCGGTAGTCGATGGGCGTGACTATTACCGGGATGCTCTGAAGGGAAAATCTGGAATATGGGTAAATTTTAAAGCTTCCCCTGTTTCTATGAATCTTGTAAATTTCTATGCTCCTCTTTACTATAAAAATGAAATTGTAGGAGTTTTAACAGGTGTCCTGCCATCAATAGAGATAACTAAACCGTTAATAAATTCTTTGTTTTCAAACGAAAATACTGTTGGAATTCTGTGTGACAGTCACTGCCATATAATAGGGGCTTCATTTGATCTTGGAGAAGATCTTTATATGAGAGCTTTGCTTGAAAAATATGGAGTTCCACTTAAGGGAAAAGAGAATTTTTTAAACAATATATCCTCAATGGATAATGCTGTGTTTAGATTTTATGCACGGGACGGCATAGGCTTCGGGTGTGTTCATTCTGTGCCGAATTCAGACTGGTTTGTACTACAGGTTCTTCCTGCCCATTTATATAAAGGTGTGTTTCACAAAGCTGTATATATACAGCTTAGCACGATTGCAGTTATAATCATGCTTTTTGTTATTCATGTCTTTTATGTTTCATTTACATCAAGAAAAAACAAAAGAAAAATGGAGATAGAAAACAGAAGGCTTTTAAAAGAAAAATCGGAAGAAAAGGAACGCTATTATACAATTGTTCAGGAAGCGCTTGTAAAGTCTGAAAAATATAAGAATGCAGTTCTTGCTGATGCGCTTACTATTTTTGAAGCAAATTTGACTCAGAATATAATTGACTATGGAAAAATCCGTCTGAAAGACAACAAGACCATGTCATTTGAAATTGCACTGGACGAAAAATTCCCATGTACCTATGACTTGTTTGTAGAAAAATGGGCAGAACGGTTCATAAAAAGTACGTTCCGGATGGATTTTTTAGCAAGTATAAACAGACAATATCTTTTGAATTGTGCTGAAATTGGTAAAAGTGAAGTTTCAATAGAAACTCCTGCCATAGACATTTATGGAAACCCCGTTTATGTACGCCGCAGTATTTTTTTGACAACTGATGAAAATACAGGCGATATCATTGCTTATGGTAATTCCAAGGACATAACTTCGCAAAAGCAAAAAGAGCTGATGCTTGCAAACTATGAAAAAATTCTTATTACTACTGCAAATGATATGTATGATGGTGTCGTACAGGTAGACCTTCAGAATTTTACAACGATTTTCCATTATTTTAGAAATGACAGGATAGTTTCTGAAGAGCAGGGTCCTTTTGAAGACTTTTTAGAAGGCAGAATGCAGCTTGTGTATCCTGATGATGTTCCACGTGTCAAGCAGTCCATTAATTCAGAAATTTTCCTTAGCATGCCTTATGATGTTTCATATAAAGTGAATTTCCGCGGCATTGATAAAAGTGAAAAAGGTAATCAGCGTGTCTATACATTGACTTTTTCAAAAACTCTCATTGACCATAAGCCTTATGCACTTGTTGTAAAAGTTGACATTACTTCTGCAATTGAAAACGAAACTGAGCATCGTAAGATTGTTGAAGAAGCTCTTGAACGTGCTGAAAGTGCAAACAATGCAAAAAGCCAGTTCCTTTCAAATATGTCGCATGATATACGTACCCCAATGAATGCAATCGTCGGCTTTACAAATCTTGCAATCTCTCATATAGATGATAAGGTGAAGTCGAAAGATTATCTTGAAAAGATTTCAAGTGCAAGTTCACATCTGCTTTCTTTGATAAATGACGTACTTGACATGAGTTATATTGAAAGCGGAAAAATTCATCTGGTAGAACAGCCTTTGAATGTTTTTAATATTGTAGAAGATTTGAAGAACATTCTTTCTGAAGATGTCAGAAAAAAGGAACTGAATTTTGTTGTAGATACGGAATCTGTCCAGAACCCTGATATTATGTGTGACCGATTGCGCCTTGATCAGATTATGCTTAACCTTTTGGGCAATGCCGTAAAGTTTACAAATCCGGGAGGATCTGTAGAGCTTAAAGTTATTGAGCTTCATGACACGAATCCTGTACGATATGTGTTTCATGTAAAAGATACAGGTATTGGCATGAGCGAAGAATTCATAAAACATATATTCGATCCGTTTGAGCGGGAGCGCACCTCTACTGTAAGTGGCATTCCGGGAACTGGTCTTGGAATGTCTATTACAAAGCACCTTGTTGAGATGATGGGTGGTGAAATTACCGTAACAAGCAAGAGAAATGTCGGCACTGAATTTGTAGTAACGTTGCCATTGAGGGTGACTGATTCTTCTGGTTCGCAGACAGAAAATGAAGTTCTTGCTGATTTTGAAAAATTTGCTTCTGAATCTTCAGAACCTTTTGACCCTCACGGGAAAAGAATACTTCTAGCTGAGGATAATGCCTTAAACAGGGAGATTGCCTGTGCCATATTGGGTGAGGCGGGGTTTGAAGTTGATGATGTTGAAGACGGAACCTATGCCATAAAAAAGCTTCAGGAAAAAGGTGCCGGATATTATACTGCTGTTCTTATGGATATTCAGATGCCGATTATGAACGGATATGAAGCAAGCAAGCAGATAAGGGAGTTTGATGACAAAAAACTTGCTTCTGTTCCAATTATTGCAATGACTGCAAATGCCTTTGAAGAAGATAAAGAAAAGGCTTTGCAAGCTGGCATGAATGCCCACATTGCAAAGCCCGTTGACGTAAAGATTCTTTTTGAAACTTTACGTAAGGTCATTCACTGATTAATTATTCTGTGAAGCGGATTTTCTGCCACAGCTCATTGTATTTGTCAAGCTGGTCGCCCAAATCCTGCTTTAATGTACAAGAATAAGCCTGTTCTGCATCGTACATCGCAGGACGTGTTACATACTGAAGTGCTTCAAGGTTTGTAACGCAAGGATAGCCGAATTCATCAATGAACACTGCATAGTTTTCTGGACGATGGATAAAGTTGATGAACTCATTTGCAAGCTCGTAGTGTGGTGCGTCTTTTAAAATGCACATGCTGTCTACCGTTGCAGGACCACCTTCTGGTGGAATAAAGAAATCTATTGTTTCAGACCATTTGTCCGCATCAACTTCCCCGTATACAATCTCAGGGTAGCCCTGACAGAGCCAGAAGTCTCCTGAAGCAAAGGATTTTCCAAAACCTTCTGCATCAAATTTTACAAGATTTGGCTTCCATTCATTAATGATCATGTCTGTTGCTTCTTTTAGTTGATCTTCATCGGTTGTATTCAAATCATATCCCTTGTGAACAAGAGCGCAGCCAATGACTTCTCGCATCTCATCCATCATCGTTGCATGTCCTGCAAAGCGTTTGTCTGCAAAAATGCTGTAATCATGAGGATAGTCAATATTTCCTGCTTTTGCTTTATTAACGATGATTCCTGTTGCACTAAGTGCGTAAGGTACTGCGTATTTCATATTTGGGTCATAATCTAATTTTTCAAGGATTACAGGATTGATTTTGTCCCGGTTTGTCAGTTTTTTCTGATCCAGTTCCCTGAGCATACCCTGTTTTATCATAATTGAAACAAAGTCGTTTGATGGAACTACGATGTCGTAACCTTTTGCACCGCCTTTGATTTTTGCATACATTTCATCACAGGTAGAATAGCTGTCTAGCTTGACCTTGCAGTCAAATTCCTGCTCAAATTTACGCAGCAGGGCTTCTGGCGTGTAGTACGTCCAGTTGTACAGATAAAGCGTCTTGTCTTTTTTGGCACAAGAAGTAAAAAAACATGCGGCAAGAACAAGCACGCTGAAGAGTTTTGTGAAGTTTTTCAATTTGAATACTCCTAAAAGTTTTTGTGTTGGTACACCTCAATAATTTGGCACATACAATGATATGTACTTTAGAATATCACACAGTGCAGAGCTCCAACGGAGGTTTACAGTGTGAACCGTTTCTATTCTATATTATGCACTATTTTGTAGTTTAGTGGAATAGTCAGGAAATAAAAAAAATAGAAAGGGCTATCCGTGGTGTGGATAGCCCTTTTTGTCATTATTTTGTTGAAATTTATTCTGTCTTGAAGCGGCTTATGTCTCCTGTAAGCTTGTCAATCGTTCCGTCCATCAGAGCTACGCTGTCATCAAGATTTTTTCCGCTGTGTACGACACTCTGGGCATTTTCAGACATTGCAGCCATGCTGTCCCGCACAGCTTCTACAGAGTCACGAAGACGGCTCATTTCCTTTAGGACTTGTGTACTGCCTTCCATCATCTTTGCAGAAGCATTGCGCACGTTTTCAGCATTCTTGTCCATTGCTGCAAGAGATGTTACTACGCTACGGGAGCCTGCATTCTGTTCTTCAAGAGATACGCGGACTGAGCGCACCAGAGAATCTGTTTCGTGAATGCGGCTTGAAACTCCAGAAAATGCATCGCTTGATTCCTGCGAAGCTGTAACAATCTCGCCAATGCTGTCCTGAATGTTCTTAAGCTGGTCTCCGATAGTCTTTGACTGGCTTGAAGATGTTTCTGAAAGCTTACGGATTTCGTCTGCAACAACGGCAAATCCCTTACCGGCATCTCCTGCATGAGCTGCTTCAATTGCAGCGTTCATGGCAAGAAGGTTTGTCTGTTCTGCAATAGACGCAATTGCCATGTTGGCTTCCTGAAGCATCTGAGACTGCTGATCAATCTGAGAAATTCGCTCGTTTACTTTCTGCTGCTTGTTCATTCCGCTCTGAGCATCCTGATCAAGCTGGTTGAAAGAAGATGCCATGGTTTCCATAGAACGGCTTATGTTTTCAATGCTCCTCATGAGCTGATTGATTGCTGCTGACGATTCCTGAATGCTTCTTCCCTGCGAGTCAATCATGTTGTTTACGGTAGAAATGCTTGAAGTTACTTCTTTTACAACGGCAGAAGTTTCTTCAAAACCTGAAGCCTGACTTTCAATCTGCTCCTGAACACTGCTGATGCTATGTCTGATGTTTGTCATGGAATTTGAAACAGCACTAACGCTAGATTTCATTGTTTCTGAAACTTCGTCAAGCTGCCAGCCGGAAGTCTTCAACCCTTGTACCATGATCTGCATCTTTTCCATAAAGCTGTTAAATCCGTTTACGATTACATGGATTGATTTGAATGGTGTCTTTATGTTTGTGTTCAAGCGGCGTGTTAGGTCAGCTTCGCCGGAAGCAATGTTTTTAACGGTTTTTCGCACTTCAATGAGTGGCTTAAACAGGCTGTGCATTGAATAGGTAATCATAAAGATGATTAAAAGAAGGAGTGCAATTGAAAATGGTAGAATTGCATTTGTAAAGAAAGCCTTTGGTGTAAACGGAATGAAGAGTACCATGTACCAGCCGAGCGATTCTACTGGTGTAATAAGGTATTCGCCGCTCCAAGTTGAATGGATTATGCTTTCCTTTGGAGAAAAGTCTTTTAATCCTTTTAGTTCTGGAATGACTTCTGTAATCTGCAACTGTTTTTCAAGATCTGTTGTGTCTTCTGATGCAGATATTTCCTTGTTTGCGTTATACATGTACATAGTAATGCCGTCTTCAAGCGAATTATACATGGTCTTTACGAAGTCGGTCAGTTCAACTCCGGTTCCCGTAATGCCTGTAACTTTACCGCTTGCACCGTAAACAAGAATATTTATCCACATGTAGGTCTTTTTGAGGCCTATTTCATAGTCTACATAGAATTGGAACGGTAGATTTGCATCAATTGTGTCCTGATACCAGTCATTTGCAGGGTCTTTTTTGTCAAGTTCGTATAAAAACTCCATGTTGGAGTAATATTTAAGGTCGTTATCGGAAATCCAGAATGTTCGGTGTGAACTGAAGGAATTTTGGAAGGTCTGAAAGTCTCTGAATGCCATTTCACGGATTGCAGGATCCGTTGGATTTGCCATATAGTCTACAACAGCAGGGGATTGTGCCAGCTGCATGGCAAGTTTTTTTTCTGGAAGAAGGCTTTTTTCTATTTCCAGTATTTTTGTGTACACGGTACTTCGTAATTTTGTTGCAGAATTCTTTCTGAACATGATTACAGAACCGAACAGAACCATTATTGCCATGATGAATACAGCAATAACCATTGAAATTATTGAGCTACTCTTGTTGTTTTCTTTCATAGGTAATTAAATCTCTCTTTTAATATTGTTTTTAATGAGACAGTTATAAATTGTAACACAAATTTAAATAATTGCAACAAAACTGGGATGAACGTCGAATTTTAGGGACGAAAGGTGGAATTTCAGCAAAAATCAAGCTTTTTCGCGACATAATTTACAAAAACGTCAGCATTATTAGGCTCTGAAATACCACCTTTTGAAGTTTTTTGTTCCAAAAAACTTCTACACTACTTTCTAAGACACCTTTTATAAAATTCCGAGGCTTCTAGACATACCATTTTTTTAACTGTGAAGCGCCACTTTATGAAGTTTTTTGTTCCAAAAAACTTCTATACTTTTTTTTCTAAGCTTACATATTTTGAGATACAGGGCTTAAACAGGAAGTTCGACTATGGGAAACGTGCGGAATATTACGTTGCAAGGCTCGTAAGTTCCATTTTTAAAGAGGCAGATAATCCAAAAAGGCAGAAGTTAATAGGCGAACTTGTAAAGACAGACGGAGGCATTATGGGAGCAGAAAAAACACTTGATAAAATAAGCGAGGATGGCTGGCGAAAGAAATAGAAGCTAAAGCTTAATGACTTATTAAGTACATAATTCCTATGTCTTGCCATAGGTAGTTGTTTTTGCTATATTTGTGGCGAACGCTTGTAAATTGTGGCGGCTTGCCTCCGATTTCTCATGAATGAAGGAGGACGTCTTGACGAGTTACGAAAAAGCAATGCTTATCATTGCAATTATCACTCTTGTTATAGACTTGCTTTCCTTCCTAATTAAATAGGTAAGATAGCATAAAAAAACCGCCCATAAGTGTGGCTACTTCGAAGGCGGTTTTCATTAACAGCTAACGGAGGCAAGTCGCTCGTTTACGAGCGTTCTCCATTTCTTTTACTATACATTGACATCACGTAAAATGTCAACATTTTTGTTGGCTGTGCTTCTAAGAAAGCCGTCTGCATGATTG